>JBDRTM010000270.1:0-3802 GCA_043824065.1 Planctomycetota bacterium
TTTATTTGCCCTAAACCTTGTCAACTCCCGAATTGGAAGAGCCTTTAGGGCTATCAGAGAGGACGAAGGAGTCGCTGCAATTTTTGGAACCGATGTCAGGAAATACAAAATAAAACTTTTCATCGTATCTTCAGTTTACGCTTCAATGGCCGGCAGCTTATTTGCTCACTATATCACATATATATCACCGTCGGCAGGTTCTATCATGTTTGCCATTGAAATAATACTGGTGATTGCCATTGGTGGCTATACAATGATCTGGGGCGCAATACTGGGGGTAGCGGTCATCACTTATCTCAATGAATATTTAGCCTTTTTTGCAGAACATAAAAGAACCGTATACGGCATTGCATTGATTGTGATTATGATTTTCTTCCCTAATGGTATTTTTCACAGTCTCAAAACGTCAGCCGCACACTTATTAAAATTAGTGCAAAGGAATTCAGAGCAATGATACTCCAGGTCAATGAAGTTACGAAGAATTTTTCAGGGCTGACTGCTTTGTCTCAAGTGAGTTTTGGGATAAAAGAAAATTCAATCAAGGGTCTAATTGGACCTAATGGTGCCGGTAAAACAACCCTTTTTAATATTATTACCGGCGTGTTTCCACCCAATAAAGGGAAGATTGTCTGGTGCGATAAAGAAATCAGTCACCAGAGCCCAGAAAACATCTGTCGCATGGGTGTGTCAAGGACTTTCCAGCAGCCGCATCTTTTCAGAAGTCTTACTGTTTGGGAAAATGTAATGCTTGGCAGACATTGCCAGACAACAGCCGAGTTTTTTGCTTGTGGTCTTCGGTTTCCTAGCGCCCGTAACGAGGAAAAAAACATAAGACAAAAAGCCCTGGAATACTTAAATATGTTTGGTTTGTTAGAGAAAAAAGATCGTATCGCAAGGTCATTGTCACTCGGTGAGCAGCGATATTTAGAGGTTGCTCGTGCGTTGGCCACGGAACCCAAATTGATCCTATTCGATGAACCCACTTCAGGGCTCAATGATCAAGAGACCGATCAATTCCAGAGTATATTATTCGAGGTTCGGGATATGGGTATTACTGTACTTGTCATTGAACATCACATTAAATTTATCATGGGTGTCTGTGATGAGATCGTGGTACTGAATTTTGGTGTCAAGATTGCTGAAGGTAATCCAGAGATGATCCAAAATTCACCAAAAGTAATTGAGGCTTATTTGGGGGTAGAAGAAGAAAGTGATTAAAGTAAATAATATAGATGTTTTTTATGGCAATATTCAGGCCATTAAAGAGGTTTCCCTTTCGGTCAATAGTGGTGAAATTGTTGCGCTGATAGGCAATAACGGTGCCGGAAAATCGACGCTGTTGAATAGCATTGTAGGACTGTTACGCAAACAGACCGGAGAAATTTCTTTTCAGGGCCGGCAGATTACCAAGATGCCCACTGCCGAAATTATCCGGCTTGGGATATCATTAGTGCCTGAAGGTCGACGGCTTTTAGGACCGATGTCGGTCTTAGACAATTTAAGACTTGGTGCATATTTGCGGTTTGGAAAAGAAAAAGGAGTGGCGATTCGCAAAGATTTTGAGACTGTTTTTCAACTCTTTCCCAGGTTAGAAGAACGGAGCAATCAATCGGCAGGCACCCTTTCCGGTGGTGAACAGCAAATGCTGGCCATTGCCAGAGCGCTGATGGCTCGCCCAAAGGCTATTTTAATGGATGAACCATCCCTCGGCCTTGCACCTATTGTCGTTCGAGAGATATTTGGGATTATTCAAAAGCTCAAAGAAAATGGAAACACCATTTTTTTGGCGGAACAAAACGCCCGCATGGCTCTGAAATTTTCAGACCGGGCCTATGTTTTAGATCTGGGTCGTATAATCCTGCAAGGAGACAGCAAAGATCTTCGGGAAAACAATGAAGTCAAGGAGTTGTATTTAGGAGCTTAATTATTGAAATCAAAAATACAGGAGTTTTTATGAAATTGGAAGGAAAAACAGCAATTGTTACAGGGGCCGGCGGCTATTTGGGTCGCGGAACAGCAATGCAATTAGCCCAAGAGGGCGCTAAAGTACTGGTTAATGATGTAAATTTAATCGAAGCCCAAAAGACGGTGGACGCAATTATCCATCAAGGGGGGCAAGCTATTGCCGATGGTACCGACGTGACAAGGTCTGATGATGTCAATAAAATGGTAGTCCGAATGCTGGACAGGTGGGGACAGATTGATATATTGGTAAACAATGCCGGGGACATCCGAGATGCCCTATTGCCCGCAATGACGGATGAGCAATGGGAATTTGTCATTGATTTGAACCTTAAAGGAAGTTTTTACTGCGCCAGAGCAGTATCTTCCCACATGATAGAGCGAAGATACGGCAAAATAGTCAATACGACCTCCATGGCATACAAGGGCAATGCTGGACAGGCCAATTATTCAGCTGCAAAGTCAGGGGTTGTCGGTCTGACCCTGGCGATAGGATTAGAACTTGCTCGGTACAACATCAACGTCAACTGCATTTCCCCTGGTATGATCGAGACACCCCGAACAAACACCCTGGATAAAACAATTGTGGAGAGAATCGTAAAGCTGACCCCTTTTCGGCGAATGGGCGAGATCAGTGACATTGCAAATGCGGTTCTTTTTTTAGTCTCGGATGATTCCAAATACATCACCCGCCAGGTAATCCACATATCCGGTGGAATGGAGGGTTTCTAAGCGTTTGTTAACAGCATATTAAAATTTTTTTAGGGAAGTTGAGTTAAGAAATTAGAGCAATTTTTATACTATATGTGAGTTGAGAGGCTGCAAATGATTAATTTAAGCGACAAATTGCAAGACATAATACATGACCGAGTTATTCATCAAGTACTCAAACAAAAAGTTGATGAATACGGCAATCGAGATTTTTTATTTTTCAAAGATCAGGCATATAGCTACGAGGACTTAGACCAGGAATCCGACAAAATTGCCTCTGGTCTGCAGGCGATGGGAATCGGAAAGGGAGACAAAGTAGCTATAATGATGGGCAACCGGCCAGAATTTTTATTTATCTGGTTCGGACTGAGCAAACTGGGAGCAATTGAAGTACCCATTAACACGGCACATCGAGGCAGCCTTTTAACTTATATGGTTGAATCAACAGATTGCCGGCTAATAATTATTGAATCTCAGTTTCTTGACCGGTTGGAGCCAATACTAAAATCTTTGCCTTGTGTTGAAAATGTCATCGTTTTAGATGAGGTAAACAAAAAATGGCCAAGTATGGCAAAACCGATCCGAAATTATCATCTAATTATCGATAACAATGGTCAGTATGAAAAAACTGAGATCATTTGGTCTGATCCATTCATGATTATGTTTACTTCCGGCACCACCGGACCTTCCAAAGGTGCGCTCATGCCGCATAACTATGCTATATTTATGGGTGAAGTGATCTGTGATGCCGGTCAATATACAGAAGGTGACAAGCTCTACAATGCTCTTCCCCTCTTTCATGGAAATGCTCAGGTTCTTTCAACAATGCCGGCATTGATGTGTGGTGCCCAAATGGTCTTGGCTGAGAAATTCTCAGCCAGCCAGTTTTGGAAAGACATCAAAGATTATGGTTGCACGGAATTTAATTACGTCGGTAGTATTCTGCCGATTCTGTACAAGGCAGACCCTAAACCAGACGATGGGCAAAATCCACTTAGAATAATGATTGGCGGCGGTGCCCCACCAGATCTTTTTGAAGCTTTTGAGCAACGATTTTGTCTTTGTCTGGTGGAATGTTATGGCATGAGTGAGATGGGTCTTCCTTTCATGAGTTCTCAAAGTGAGAGCA
>JBDRTM010000271.1:0-5821 GCA_043824065.1 Planctomycetota bacterium
AGGTGCAATCGGCGTTTCGGACGACCGAGAAAAATCGTTCGGGGCCCCAGAGGCACAGATTTCCCCCCACGTGCCCCAAATCTGAGCCTCTGCCCAAACGATTTTTCTCTCCAGACAACTCTAAGGCCCCGATCTGTCGGATCCACCTACGCATTAACCGGATGAACGCAAAAATGAACTTTTTTTGGTCATCCTGAGCCTGTCGAAGGGAAATACGAGATACGAATTATTATTTTATCTTGAAAATCACGCTTCAGTAGTGTAGATTTCTCATTAACGAGCTAAGAAGCGACCACATCTTGGGGTTGTCGTTCAGGATTAGGGCGGCTGTATTACAAGTAAGCGCCTTTTGCGGACAATTAAATGGCTACGGGTTCTTATACGGAAACCATATAAAAAGTAGTTGGCGGAAACCTTATTGGAGGGATCCAAAATGACAAACCATGCCAAGGTTGCCTATTACTTCCCAGAGGCGTATGAGGGAAATGTTACTATTAATGAAAAAACAATGACAATCATTGAGGTTGCCACTCTCAAAGAGCTACCACCCATTTTCATGCGCTATGGCGATTGGGTCATCACACCTGAGGGTTTAGATTGCCTTACTATCGACTATACGGTTGAGAAGGATAGGCTTAATGAGCCTGACTGGATCAATCACATGTCAGCTAAATCTTGGGTGAATATGGACGACTTTCGCCGCGCCCTCTCCACAGCAAAAGATATGTTTGCTATAATTGGGTTCTTGGACTATATGAAGACAGGTTTGGCACTAAGTTTCATCAGTCCGGATTACGCCGTCTAACAAAGCTTGGATTCTTGAAGCAAGATCATACTTCAAGGCGCGGACACCGGCGTTATTACAAGATAGTAGATCCCAACCGAGTGGCTGACCTTTTGAGTAAGTGGAATCTGAATTGAAAAAGCTGTAAAAAACTGGAGACAGTCAACTATTAATGGCTGGGGCGAGTGCACAGAAAATTGAGTAGAAAACGGTAGCTGTCCTGAATAATCTTAACAAATTTATTTTATTTACATTAGATAGATTCCTATCTTTCTCTCATTAAGGGAGAAGAATATGTATATCCTATGCCTTGCGAAAGCATTATGTCTCAGGCATATTGTGAAAGTTTAAAGTCGTCTTGTATGAAAAGAAAAGTAGGGGCAGTAATTGTAAGTAGTGATGGAATCCCTATGGTTTCAACATACAATGAGGTTCCATATTTAGAAGAATCTTGTGAGAAGAAATATGGTATGTGTTACAGGGATAAGGTAAAAATTGATTTGATAAAGAATATGCGTAAATGTCCTCATTGCGGTACAGACATAGAACAAAATATTAAATGCCCAAAATGTAATGAAATTATTCACATTAATGATCTTGCTCCGACTTGTAGTAAATGCGATTTGGATTTAGACTTAGACTCATTTTTTGTGTGTAAAAGTTGCGAATTAAAGATTATCAAAAAATTTGTAGGTAAGCGCATGGAGGTTTGTAGGGCACTCCATGCAGAAGAAAGGGCTATTATACAATTAGCAAAGTTGGGCATGTCGATCAACCCTTCAGCTATAACGTTGTATACAACAACATTTCCCTGTCCACAATGTGCAAATAAAATAGTTGGCCTGGGAATAGGAAAAATTGTTTTTGTGGAACCTTATCCTACTAAAGAATCGGTAGATTTGTTGGCAAGATCATTAGAAAATAAGAACATAGAAAAGTTTGAAGGAGTAAAAGCAAGGGCTTATTTTAGAATTTATGATAGAGCTCGTTAGCTGATCGAAATTTGTGTAAAACTGAAAATGAAAGGAAGTGTTTTCAATGGCAAGAGCATTTTGTCCCAAATGTGGTCATTTTAGTTTTGGATATGACCCTCTCGTTAAAATTCATCGTTGTTATAGTGCGAAATGTGAGTTTGTTGACATAAAAAAAGAATTCGGTCAAGGTTTACATGAGAATCCATTCTCGCGCCGAGATATATCCGGACTAGAAAACACAGCGATTCATCAAACGCCCATCAAAAGCCAAAGATGAGTGTCAGGATTAAAGGGTCAGGATATACTTTGCCATTTTTGGTTTGCGGCCGAGGAGATCGGTGGAGCTTATCTCAAATATCGTATCTCGTATCTCCCTTAGGCTGCGCTCAGGGCAGGCTAAGGAAGCGTATCTCGGCCCAGTTAGAAAGTGGACAAGTGCCTTCGGCAACTTACTTCTAACGGGCTAAATCGTTCGTTTCCTTTGATTACACTCAGGACAGGTCTCGTATCTCTTGTTGATTTCGCTCCCGGATGCATCACGCCTTTAGGGGTAGAAAATAACACAAAAGAATTGAAAAGGCAAAGAAAATTTAGTGGATTAGAGAATTAGAGATTAGAGGATTGGGGAATTGGTTAAAAAGGCAAGATTTAGAAAATTAAAAGTCAAAATGTAAATAGCAAAATTACAAATCAAAATTCAAAAAGTCAAACTGTGTGCAATGCACACCCTACTTTTTCAAATGATTATTGATTATTGGGATTGAGCTTAGTTCGGCTCTGCTCCCCCCTTCGCTATTCTCCTTCGCCGTAGGCTACATAGAAACCAGACAACGTCGTCGTGCCGACGACGGCTAAACAAGAACCCCAGGTGAAACCTGTGGCTAAACATATTGAGATCCCCGGCCCCCGACAGAAAAGCAAGTAAGCTAACATCGGGGGTAAACTAAGAAAAGCAAGTGAGCATACACCGGGGACAAGCTCACAAGAATTTAAGAATAATGGTGGGGCAAGCCACCACCCTACAAGAATTTTTTTACGATTTTACCAACAAACATTCGAGCCATTCATTGACATAAGAAAGTTTTTAACCTATGATACAAACGTTAACAGTAGAGTTCAGAAGGACGGCATAAGTTATGGCAAATAAGGGATTTACGCATCTTCATCTGCACAGTCAGTATTCATTGCTGGATGGGGCTATCGCTTTCGATAAACTATTCAAACGCTGTAAAAAGCTCGATATGGACGCTGTAGCTGTTACGGACCACGGCAATATGTTCGGGGCCGTCGAGTTCTATACAAAAGCAATGGCAGCACATATCAAGCCGGTCCTCGGTCTCGAGGCGTATATCGCGCCGGCCAGCAGGTTCGACAGGACAAAAACCAGCATAACCGATGCCGCATATCATCTGATATTGTTGGCTGAAAACAATGTCGGCTATCACAATTTGCTGAAATTAGCCAGTGCCGGCTACCTCGAAGGATTTTATTATCGTCCAAGGATTGATAAGGAAATTCTGGCCGAACTCAACGAAGGGCTTATATGCACATCGGCCTGTCTGAAGGGTGAGATTACAGCGAAACTTGCCAACGGCGATGAAAAGGCAGCGCGCTTAGCGATAGAAAGTTTTTTGAAGATTTTCGGGCCGGAGAGGTTCTTCATCGAGATACAAAACCACGAAGGCGACGATCCGAATATCCGCGATGGACTGATAGACCTTGCGAAAAAAATGGGGCTCGGTCTGGTGGCTACAAATGACGTGCACTTTCTGGAAGAAGACGACCACGAGGCCCACAATTGCCTTTGTGCCATAAGCACCGGCAAAAGGTCTGATGACCCCGACAGAATGATTTATCCATCGGACGTTTATCTAAAAAGCCCCGACGAAATGCGGCAGCTTTTTGCCCGCACCTGTGCTGCCCGCACAGAAAACGCGGGTACAGGTGCCGATAGTATCGAGGCCTGTGACAATACGATGGCGATTGCAGAGCGGTGCAATGTTGAGATTGACTTAAAAAAGCGGCACGCACCGCGTTTCGAGCCAGCGGACGGCTCGACGCCTGAAGAGTTTCTCACTGAACGGTGCTATGAAGGGGCAAAGAAACGATACGGCCAAATTACCGAGAAGATAAAAGCCAGACTTGACAGGGAATTAGATGTAATCGAATCGAAGGGCTTCGCCAGCTATTTTCTTATCGTCTGGGACTTTTGTAAGTACGCACACGAAAATAATATCCCCATAGGCGCCAGGGGCAGCGGCGTAGGTACGATAGTCGGATACTGCCTCGGATTGTGTGATGTTGACCCTATTCGGTACGACCTGCTCTTCGAGCGATTTATGGACCCGCATCGCAACGAGATGCCGGACATCGATATCGATATCTGTCAGGCCCACCGGGCAAAAATCATCGACTATGTTCGCCAAAAATATGGCCACGTGGCGCAGATAATAACCTTCGGGACAATGAAGGCCCGTGCGGTTATCCGTGACATCTGCAGGGTGCTCGGCGTTCCGTTAGTTGAGGCCGACAGATTGGCCAAGCTTGTGCCGTTCTCGCTCGATATGACGCTCGATAAGGCGTTAAAAACCGAGCCCGAATTAAAACGGGCCTACGACCAAAATGAGCTGACAAGAAAAGTAATTGACATCGGTAAAAGACTCGAAGGTCTTGCCCGCCACGCTTCGGTCCACGCAGCCGGTGTTGTAATTGCTGATGAGGAGCTGACCAACTTTGTGCCATTATATAGGGCGCCTGGCTCCGACGACGTCATAACCCAGTTCGAAGGGCCGATGGTGGAGAAGGTCGGCCTGCTGAAAATGGACTTTTTAGGCCTGAAGACCCTCAGCGTAATAGAGCGGGCATGCCAATTGGTCAAAGAAATCCACGGTGTTGACATCGACCTGGAAAAACTTGACCTTACCGATGCTGAGGTTTTTGAGCTGTTTTCGGCCGGCAAAACAAAAGGGATTTTCCAGTTTGAGTCCGGCGGTATGCAGGACCTGCTGATGAAGATGAAACCGGACCGGATAGAAGACCTGATAGCGGCCAATGCCCTCTATCGGCCGGGACCTATGATACTGATTCCGGATTACATCGACCGAAAGCACGGCGCCAAATGGAACCTGCCGCACCCCATTATGACCGAGGTGCTCGAAGAAACTTACGGCATTATGATATATCAGGAACAGGTGATGCGGATTTGTAATCGGCTCGGCGATATACCGCTGCGAGAGGCATACACTCTTATCAAGGCAATAAGCAAAAAGAAGGCCAGAACTATCGCCAAAGAGCGGGAAAGATTTGTAGCCGGCTGTGTCGATAAAGGCTTAACACAACAGCAGGCCGGGCAGATTTTCGAGCTTATCGAGCGATTCGCCGGCTACGGCTTTAACAAGAGCCATTCGACCCGTTACGCCTTTATCGCATATCAGACCGCCTATCTGAAGGCCCATTGGCCCGTCGAATTTATGGCTGCCCTTTTGACTTACGAAATGGACAATACCGACAAGGTCGTTGATTATATCGCTGAGTGCGGCCAGATGGGCATCGAGGTCCTGGCACCGGATATCAACGAAAGCGGTGTTGATTTTACGCCGCTCTATAAACAGAAGACAAAAGACGGAAGTCAGTCCACAGGATGCCTTACGGCAAAGACAGAGCCCCGAACATTAGAGAGGGGTAAAAAAGATGGACGACATACGACACACGACATACGACATACGAACCGTGGCGTGGTACGTTTCGGCCTGGCCGCCGTCAAAGGGGTTGGTGAAAAGGCGGTCGAGCAAATCATCGCTGCTCGCCAAGAAGTCGGCAGGTTCGAGAGTCTGTTCCATTTCTGTGAAAATGTGGATTTACGGGCCGCCAACAAGCAGGTTCTCGATTCCCTTATCAAGGCGGGCGCCTTCGACAAGCTCGGCGGAAACCGGGCACAGATGATGGCCGGGCTTGAGAAGGCAATGGAATTCGGGGCGAGCCTGCAGGCCGACAAGCAAAAAGGCCAGATGAGTTTCTTCGCACAGATGACGGAGGAAAGTGACTATTCACAGGACCTTAAATG
>JBDRTM010000272.1:0-11401 GCA_043824065.1 Planctomycetota bacterium
CCGCCCACTTATAACACATATATGCTGTTGCCCACAATGCGATAAATCCGTCTTATTCATGGTCTTAGCCGGTAAACTCACCTTAAAGTAACCAACTTTTTTGCAGTTGAACCTTAAAAAAAGATTTGAACAACATAAAAATTTCTTGTATTATCCCTATTACGAATCAGGCTTATTTGTCCGTAAGAAGCGGTCTCGGATACATTTTATAACACGTAATCTCGGATACATAAATGAAAAAGCTCTTTTCAGTTCTGCTTGTTCTTTTAATAGTTGCGTTGATCGGCTGGCAAGCATACACACGAATCACCGCCTCTGCCGCTAAGACAAGACCCGGTCGTTCGGCTGTCGCGGTGGCTATCGAGACCAAACCGATTCGCAAAGATGTAATCAGGGATATTGGAATTTTTACCGGCTCTCTGCTACCGAAGTCACAGTTTATTGTCGCACCCAAGGTGGCCGGCTGGCTCAAAAAACTCTTAGTCAATATCGGTGATACAGTTCAACAAAATCAGGTGATAGCAATCTTGGATGACGAAGAATTTGCCCAGCAGGTACAACAGGTCAGGGCAGAATTACAGGTCGCCAAGGCAAATGCCGAAAACTGTACCAGCGACCTCGACATCGCCAAACGTGAGTATGAAAGGGCAAAGGCACTTCGTGAAAAACAGATTGCCTCCGCTTCCGAGCTGGATGAATCCGAGGCCGCATTTAACGCCTGCCAGACGAGGCTCAAGGTCTCACTCGCTCAGGTGGCTCAAAAGGAAGCAGCTCTAAAAGCTGCCGATGTCCGACTTTCCTATACCAAGGTTCAGGCGTTCTGGGAAGACGGTGATGAGCCAAGAGTTGTTGGTGAAAGATTTGTGGACGAGGGAGCGCTGCTTCAGGTGAATGAGCCCATTGTTTCAATTCTGGAAAACAACCTATTGATCGCATTGGTTTACGTCATCGAAAGGGACTACCAAAAAGTCGAGGTAGGTCAGCAGTCTGTTGTTACTACCGATGCCTATCCCGATAAAACTTTTACCGGCGGTGTTGTCCGCATAGCACCGCTGCTCAAAGAAAGCTCCCGTCAGGCCAGAGTTGAAATAGAAGTCCCGAATCCTGAACAGCTGCTCAAGCCGGGAATGTTTGTAAGGGCAAAAATTGAGTTCGCCAGGCATGATAACGCCATGCTGATTCCGTTCGCTGCTCTGGTCAGAAGAGAGGACAAAGAAGGGATTTTTATTGCCGACCTGAACAATCTCAAGGCTCGTTTTGTTCCCGTAACAACAGGCATCATAAACGGCGAATTAGTTGAGGTAATAGAACCGAAAATTTCAGGTTTGGTGGTCACTTTGGGTAATCATCTTCTCGAGGATGGCTCAGATATTATACTACCCGAGAAAAAGGACTCGGAAAAGGTTCCTCAGAATATGGACATTAAATCTAATTCGGCTTCGGTCAATACCAGGTCAGGAGATTCGCGATGAGAATCTCACGCTTTGCTGTCCACCGCCCGATATTCACGATTATGGTGGTTTTGATTGTAGTCCTCCTTGGCACTATCTCGCTATTAAGACTTCCTATCGACCTTATGCCGGATATTTCATACCCGACTCTCAGCATCTCCTGTACTTATAAAAACGCCGGTCCTGAGGAAATGGAGGAGCTTATCACCCGTCCAATCGAGGAGGCTATGAGTGCTGTGCCCGGAGTCGAAGAGGTAACCTCCGTTTCCATCGAAGGCCAAAGCACCGTCCGCGTAACCTTCAGTTGGGGGACGGATCTCGACGCCGCCGCGAATGATATCCGTGACCGTTTGGATCGTGTTATCGACCACCTACCTGATGATGCCGACCGACCTACTCTTCGAAAATTTGACCTCGCAAGCTTTCCAATATTAATTCTTGGCGCCTATAGTAACCTCGATCCAGTCCAGACCCGGCAGATTATCGAAGACCAGGTAAAATATCGCCTCGAGCGCGTGCCCGGTGTGGCTGCGGTT
This sequence comes from Planctomycetota bacterium, assembly GCA_043824065.1. Lineage (GTDB taxonomy): Bacteria > Planctomycetota > Phycisphaerae > Sedimentisphaerales > Anaerobacaceae > NIOZ-UU13. The sequence continues at coordinate 1,988 of JBDRTM010000272.1, forward strand.
GACATCTGGGGAGGCCTGGAACGTGAGATTCATGTTAATCTCGATCCTGCCAAGATAAATGCTTTGGCCATACCGCTCAACGAGATTATGGGGCATATACGTGAGGGAAATGTAAACATTCCTGCAGGTACTATAGAAAGGGGGAATTTGGAGGTTACTATCAGAACGCCGGGCGAATATACAGACCTCACACAGTTACAAGACACGGTAATTGCAATTCGGCAGGGTGTGCCCATTCAATTAAGGGAAATCGCTACGGTAGAAGATTCCTGGCAGAAGATTACGAGGATTGTCCGAGTCAACGGCGTGCCGGGAATGCGGCTCTCGGTCAATAAACAGTCAGGAAAGAATACCGTTGAGGTTGCACGTGGTGCACTTGAGGAGCTTGAACGCATCAACCATGATATACCGCAAATTAATATAACCTCTATTCTCGACACTTCCGATTATATCAAACGTTCCATCAAAAATGTGGGCTCTTCCGCAATTTACGGAGGAATCCTGGCTGTAATCGTACTGCTTTTCTTTCTTCGCAACCTGCGAAGCACCATTGTTATTGCGACCGCGATTCCAGTCTCAATCATTGCAACTTTTGCCTTGTTATATTTCGGTAACTTGACCCTTAATATTATGACACTGGGTGGACTGGCTCTTGGAATCGGAATGCTCGTTGATAATGCAATTGTCGTTCTCGAAAACATCTTTCGAATGCGGGAATCTGGCGACTTGTTGGAGCATGCCGCCGTCAATGGCACTGAAGAGGTCACAAATGCCATCATTGCAAGCACACTGACTACAATGGTTGTCTTTTTGCCGCTGATCTTTATGAGAGGCATGTCTGGCGTGATGTTCAAACAGCTCTCAATCGTGGTCAGCTTCTCGCTTCTATGCTCCCTGGTAGTAGCCCTAACGGTGGTGCCGATGCTCTCTGCACGTATTCTTCCTGCTTCTTCAAAAGATGCACAGTTTAGGCAAACGTTTGGAAGCAGGATATTCGAAATTAGTGCGCGATTTTTCGAACGTCTGGAAGACACCTATAAAATGCTCCTCCACCTTGCTTTAGATAACCGTTCCTTTGTTGTAATTGTCGCGGCTTTAGTTTTCGCTGCAAGTTTGATGCTTATTCCATACGTGAGTGTAGAGCTGATGCCCGGTACGGATGAAGGTGAGGTCCGAGTCGATGGCGAAATGCAGGTCGGCACTCGTTTGGATTTGATGGACGAGAAATTTTTATTCATCGAGGAAATCGTTGACGATGCCGTACCTGAAATCCAAAACATAGTTACAAGTGTGGGTGGCTCCCGATGGCGTGGAAGGGGGGGGCATACAGGAAGTATTCGCATCTCACTGAAACCTCAGTCTCAGCGGTCGAGGTCGAGTGAGCAGATTGCTGCCGAGCTGCGCCGCAAATTAAGCAACATACCGGGAATGATTATTCGATGCCGCGCCGGACAGGGATTATTTATATTCCGTTTAGGCACCTCGGGAACCGACAGGATTCAGGTCGAAGTCCGCGGCCACGACCTGAACCTGGCAGATATGTTGGCCGCACAGGTCAAAGATATTGTGGAATCTGTGGAAGGGATAACCGATGCCCGAATCAGCCGTGAATTAGGTAGTCCCGAAGAGCTGATTTTCATAGACCGCCAGAAAGCCGCTGATATGAATCTGACTGTTTCTAAAATCGCAAATGCCCTTCAAACTATAATCTCGGGAACAAGGGCCGGATACTATCGCCAGGCTGGGGACGAATATACGATTCTTGTTAAGCTCAGAGACGCTGAGAAAATGGACTTGAGAGATATTCTTGACCTTACCCTTGTCAGCTCCAACGGCCAGCCAGTTGTCCTTAGAAATGTCGTAAATGTAGCTCCTCAAAGTGGTCCTGTAGTAATTGAACGAAAAGACCAGGAACGCATCGTTAGCATTTCGGCTGACATCAGCGGAAGGGACATGGGCTCAGTTATCTCGGACATACTTGGACTACTAAGAGGCATCCCTGTACCGGCAGATTTTACTATCGCCTTCGGGGGTGATTATGAAGAGCAGCAGAAGTCATTTCGCGAACTCTTGCTCAGCTGCATTCTGGCATTAGTGCTGGTTTATATGGTGATGGCCTGCCATTATGAGTCTTTACGCGACCCTTTCGTTGTAATGTTTTCGGTGCCGCTGGCCGCGATAGGAGTTATTCTAATGCTTTTCCTCACGGGTACAACTTTTAATGTTCAGTCTTTCATCGGTTGCATTATGCTGGGAGGAATTGTCGTCAACAATGCGATTCTTCTTGTTGACCATACCAACCTGCTGCGTCGCAAAGCCTCTATGCCGATTCGAGACGCTATAGAAGAGGCGGGCCGAAGACGCCTCAGGCCGATTCTTATGACTGCAATGACAACTATTACTGCCCTGGTACCTTTGGCCCTCGGCCTCGGTGAAGGGGGCGAAGCTCAAGCCCCCATGGCAAGAGCCGTTATCGGAGGTTTGCTAAGCTCAACATTGATTACACTCGTATTTGTTCCTGTTGTCTATTCTATTTTTGAACGCCGCAGCCTTGGCGGAACATCTGGCGGTGAAAGTGATATGGAAAATATTTCAGATTAACGGCGATTGAAAAAGTGTTTGTTAAAAATTCAACCACCATATTTTACGGCATGATATTGGTTGTTAAGGCCGTTTTGCTGTCCTCATGCTTGTCGCTCGATCCCGAACCTTACAATGATTATGTCGGGCTTGAAACTGAAGGTGATTTACCTCAGTATCAACAAAAGCTTCCCGTGCATAAACCTGTTGACGCAAACAATGCTGCTATGACCGAAGGCCCTCTCAAAATAGGTATCCAAAGGGCGATTCTTCTCGCTATGGAAAACAACCGGTCGCTTGTTGTCGAAAGAATGAATCCTGAGATAAGCCGTACGTTTGAAAAGGAGGAGCTTGCGATATTTGACCCGCTCCTTGGCGCTGAAGTATCCAATAGAAGATCTGTTGCTGATAGATTGTCTCGGGCCGGTCCCAGTACTGAAAATCAAATTGTGGATGCTGTTACTGGCTTGATTTCGCTGGGCACACTTTTGCCCACCGGCACAGCTCTTGAGCTTCAGGGTAGTACAAGTTATACGGACTCATCTCTATATAGCGATACATTCACGGCCACTCGTCTTGGAGTCAGTGTTACTCAGGCGCTTCTGCAAGGGATGGATATCCGTGCTAATTTGGCACGCGTACATCAGGCCAGAATCGACGCGCTTATATCAGAGTACGAGCTGCGTGGTTTTACTGAGATTCTCTTAGGAGATGTCGAATCAAAGTTTTGGGATTATGCCCTCGCTCAAAGACAAATTGAAATATATACCAACTCGCTCAACTTCGCCGAAAAGCAGATGGACGAGGTTCAGGAACGAATCAATATTGGACAGCTCGCCGAGACCGAATTAGCTGCTGCGCAGGCCGAGGTCGCACTCAGGCGGGAAAACCTCATAAATGCAAGAAGTGACCTTGCCAAGGAACGTTTGAATCTGCTACGGCTGCTGAACCCGTCAGAGAATGTTAATTGGAACAGGGACATCATTCTTGAATACCAGACTGCATTGCCCAGCATCGAGCTTGATAATGTCGAACAGCACGTCCAGGTTGCGCTGAAGATGCGTCCAGACCTGAATCAGGCCAGACTACAGATACAACAAGGTGATCTGGAATTGATAAAAACCAAAAACGGGCTGCTTCCTAAGATGGATTTCTTTATTGCTTTTGGCAAGACAGGCTATGCGGATACCTTCAACAGGTCAGCAGATAACATCTTCGGTGATAGTTACGATGTTACCGGCGGTCTTATATACGAATATCCTCCGATAAATCGAAGCGCTCGTGCCCGGCACAGTCGGGCTATTATCAGCAGGCAGCAGTTACTCGAAGCCCTAAAAAACCTCAACCAGCTTGTACAGGTCGATGTCCGCTCTGCTTACATTGAGGCGACTCGTGCACGCGAACAAATTGCCGCAACGGCCGCTACTCGTAATTTCCAGGAGGAAAAACTCCGCACCGAAATCGAAAAATTCCGGGTGGGCAAATCTACTTCATTGCTCGTTGCCCAGGCCCAGAGGGACCTTCTTGCCAGCCAGATTGCCGAAATACAGGCCTTCGCTAATTATCTAAAGGCTCTGGTTGCTCTTTACAGACTGGAAGGCTCGCTGTTGCAACGCCGGGGCATTTCGGCACCGGGCAAAAAACCAATCAGTCTCGACAGCGAAAAATAATACGATTATGACCTAATTATCTCCGGAGCTATTGTAGGGACTTTTTAACAGGAGATGCTTTGTATAATCGAGCGAAGTGTTTCTGATATTTCGAGGAATTTAATATGTGGCGGAGAATTCTCCATTTCTTTCGTAAGCCAACCCAGAGCGATAACCTCTTGGCCGAGTTCGAAGACACTTTAATGCTCATAGTTGATCCTGAGCAGCTAACCAATAATTTGCTTAGCAAACTCAAGGAGCTGATAAGTGTGGAAAAAGCCTTTGTGAGGTCGATAGGCTCAATAATATTGTGGGTAATCTACTTTCGCTTGCCCAGCCAGCCGAGAGTAATCCGGAAGAGATAAATATTCCTCAGGAAATCGAACGCTGCCTGAATTTCATTGAGGCTAAAGCTAAAAGTGGCGGTACAGAAGTCAATATAGCATTGCCTGTAAGCTAAACACAGCTCTCTGGAGTCGAGTCACATGAAGAAACCCAAAGTGCTTATTATTGATGATGAAGCCAGCATATCTTCCATCTTGTCCGCACTATTGACGAAGAACGGTTACGAAGTGGAGGTTGCCAATTCCGGTGAGTCGGGGCTTGACGCATATGCTCGATTTATGCCGGCCGTTATTCTGTTAGACCTTAAAATGCCCGGAATCGATGGCATAAAGGTAATGGAAATACTTGATAAACAGCTCGACGCCGACTGCAAAATTATAATAATGACCGCACACGGGGAGGTTCGTTCTGCAGTTGAAGCAATGAAGAAGGGAGCTTTCGATTATCTCGAGAAGCCTTTTGATAACGATGAGCTTCTGGCCATAATTTCTCGGGCGGTAGAAATGGTAACACTCAAACGGAGGGTCGAGCAGCTGGAAGACCAGTTAGAAGAAACCTACCGGTTTGAAAATATAGTGGGCGTCTCGGACAAGATGAAGTCAACGTTCGCTCTCATGCGAAAATTTGCTGCCACTGATGGCACGGTATTGAAGCACAAGTGAAGCTTTTGAGGGTCATCGAGGAAGGAACTTTTTCTCGTGTGGGTAGTAACATGCCCATTGCGGTCGATGTCCGGGTAATGGCAGCAACGAATCGAGACTTGGCAGCTATGGTTGAGGAAAGAAAATTCAGAGAGGACCTTTACTGGCGATTGAATGTTCTGAGCTTAAATGTTTGTGCACTGCGTCAGCGCAAAGAAGATATTCCAATACTGGTGGATTACTTCCTTGAGAGGTATGCCACACCGCTGGGAATAGAACAGCCTTCTGTTTCTGATAAAGCGATGGAATTATTGATGGCTTATGATTGGCCGGGCAACGTAAGAGAACTGCAGAATTGCATTTATAGCGCGATGACGATTGCGAGCGGCCCGGCCATTGAACCTGCTGACTTGCCAAGGCGAATTTACTTTGATTCAGAGCCGTCAGAAGTAACCAGTGTGATATCAGGGCGAATATCACTGGCTGAGACTGCCGCTCAGGCCACAGCGAAAGCCGAGCAGGAGACGATTGACAAGGCCCTTTTGGAGACCGGGGGCAATCGTGAAAAGGCTGCTGAGCTGCTTGGCATCGGCAGGAAAACTCTTTACCGCAAGCTGAGACAATACGGAACAGAATAATTCACTTGTTTGATATTATTGTGTCATTCGTGACCCAAGTGTGTCATTCGTGACCCACTGGACACCGCAACGGCAGCATCTCTTAAAGGCATTTTTGGCCTCTATCTCTTTTCAACACAACGACTTGCGAACACTGCACAGGTTCAGGTCTATTTTGGCACGCCTTTTGCAAAAACAAAACGACAGGATTAGCTAAGCAAATCAGGCACCAGGAAGTTAAATTCTGGGGATCTGATATAACTTACGATAAAAGAAAGGGAACCCCCATGATTTGGAAAATAGCTAAAAAAGAATTTCTGCTGAACATGATGATGTTCAAGTCTGCAGTGCCACTCTTCAAACCCCGGCAATCCGTTCCTTCCAGAGCATGTTTCGGGCGCGCGCTGGCCCTCGCAGGCTGGCAGGACTGGTCCGAAAGCTTCTGGTAGTTCGGGGGCCGTCATAATCAATTCAGCAAATTATACCTTGACTCATCCAGGCACCTTTCTGTAAGATATAGAGTGTTACTATATTGGAAACATCTCCGGATTGTTCTCTACGGTTGGCGCTCAGCTTAATGGCCGATTTGAGCTTCATAGATTGGTGCGTTTGCGCCGCGTATCTTGCGGTGGTCTTTGGCCTGGCTTTCAGAAGCGCCAAGGGACAGCAGGATAACGAAGACTATTTCATCGGTGGCCGGAACATGAGCTGGTTCCTGGTCGGGGTGTCGATGTTCGCCACCAGTTTCAGCTCCATCTCCTTCCTGGGACTTCCTCAACGAGGGGCCTACCAGGACTTTAGTTTCTACCTGACCATCCTGTTCATTCCGTTTGTCATCACCCCCATTTTGTGGTGGATTTTCGTACCGATGTTCGTGCGACTTAAGGTCAGCAGCGGATACGAATATCTGGGCCGGCGGTTTGGTCTGCCCGCACAGCGCATTGGCTCGGGCCTTTACTGCGTGTACGCCATAGGCTGGATGGGCACCATGCTTTACGCAGTGGCCCTTACCCTTCAAACCGTGATGGGACTCAACGAGGTCCAGTATTTCTGGGCGCTCGTCGGTATCGGGGCCTTCGCCACCCTTTATACCGTCATGGGCGGTTTGAAAGCGGTGATCTGGACCGATGTCTTGCAGGCGGTCGTGATGGGCACAGCCATCGTGGCGGTCTTGTTCCTGGCCGTAGGTCGCATCGATGGAGGCTGGTCGGGTTTTTGGGCGACCGCAACGGAACACAATAAATTTCAAATGTTCCACCTCAACGCCAACCTCCTCGCACCGGAGAATTTCACAGGCAGAAATACCGTTTTCACAGCCGCGGCATTTGGCCTGTTCATGTATTTGCCCGGCTATGCGGTCTCTCAAAACATGATCCAGCGTTACGTTTGCGCCGGCACCCTGGCCGGAGGACGGGGCGTGGTGGTCCTTAGTGCCGTGATTAACGCCGGGCTCGGCCTCCTCTTTCTATTAGTCGGCACGACCCTATTCGCCTTCTACAGCCAGCCGGGGGGTGTCGGTTTACCGGCTGCCGGTGTCGAGATCGCAAAGGAGGATCAAATCCTGCCCTATTTCGTAGCTACACAACTGCCCGGAGTCGGGCTGGTGGGACTCATCCTGGCCGGGCTGTTTGCGGCGGCTATGAGTACCATAGACAGCGGAATCAATGGAGTAACATCAGTCATCGTTTACGACTGGCTGTCCGGTAAGGAACTACCTTTAAGGGTCGGCCGAATCCTTACAACTATACTCGGTATAGTGGTCATCGGTGCAGCTATCCTTGTTCCCGTTCTCGGCGATACGGTCTTTGGAATCATTACAGCCATTGCCGGGACCTTCTTGGGTATGCTGCTGGCCATTTATCTGCTGGGGATGCTGATACCGCGCGCGAATTTACCGGGAGTTCTTATCGGGCTTGCGGTTGGACTTCTATGCCTCGCACTCGTTTGGATCTTCACGGATATCCCCAAATGGTGGTTCGGGGCCTTTACCATCGTTCCCACCTTCATCGTGGGAGCTTTGGCCAGTCTCTTCTTTCCACGGCCCCCTGAATCCGCGTTGGAGGACACGCTATTAAGAAGGAAAAAGGAGCAAAAAGCATGAAAGTTTCGCGAAAAAAAAGAAGAACAGCCAATATCGGTATTTTCGGAGTTGGTTTTCATACATACTGGTCACAATTCGACGGTCTGCTTGAGGAGCTGAGACACAAACTGGATGTCTTCATCGACCGGGTCAATGGACTTGGCCATCCCTTTCGGGAGACCCACGAAGTGGAGGTTACGCATTTCGGCATTGCAGACGACGCCGACTCTGCTTATGCCCTTTTGCCAAAGCTCAAAGCTGCGGATCTTGACCTGGTATTCTGCCACATGCTCACCTACGCCACGTCGGCATCATTTGGCGCGATTATTCGTGGACTGGACATTCCTTTGGTCTTGGTTGCGCTTCAGCCCTTAAAGGCTTTGGACTATTCCAAGGCCTCCACCTACATGCAGTTGTGCAATGATGATTTCTGCGCTGTCCCTGAATTCACCGGCGTGGCCATCCGCATGGGGAAAAAGCCCCCGCCGGTAATCTTAGGCACCCTCGAGGATGACCCAGCGGCAGACAGAGAAATCGCCCAATGGTGCAACATCGCAATGGTCCTGCATGACCTTAAACGGGCCCGGATCGGTCATTTCGGTCATCCCATCGAAAATATGCTGGATATGCAGACCGATCATACTGCGCTCACCGCAGCGTTTGGTTGTCATATCGTACAAACAGAGGCCGATGAGCTCCTGAAGCTGGAACGTACAGTTACTGAAAGCCAAATAAAGGCCAAGAAAACACAGATTCTCGATATCTTCGACACACCTGACCCGAAATCCGACCCTATCACGGAAAAACTGACTAAAAAAGACCTCCAGGCTGCCGCCCGGGTGGCAGTAGCCTTAGACAAATTCATCGACACATACGCTCTGGATGGGCTGGCCTACTATTACGAAGGAGAAAAGGCCAGTCCGATGCGGGAGTTGGTTACTAATCTGATTGTGGGCAATTCTCTACTCACCGCCGCCGGCTTTCCCATGTGCGGTGAGTCTGATTTGAAGACCTGCATTGCCATGTTGATTATGGATCGCCTGGATATCGGGGGGAGCTTTGCGGAATTTCATCCCATCGATTTTAACGAGGGCTTTGTCCTGGTCGGTCATGATGGACCGCATCATATCAATATCGCCGAGGGCAAGCCCGTTCTTCGCAGCCTAACCAAATATCACGGAAAGCCGGGGTCCGGCGCCGGCGTGGAATTCAAGATAAAGGAGGGCCCAATTACTATACTCAGTATCGGAGTCACAGCCAATGGCCGGTTCAAGTTTGTCCTCGGAGAAGGCGAAAGTGTGCACGGCCCCATACCACCCACCGGCAATACAAATACCCGGGGATTTTTCAAACCGGATGTCCGCTCCTTTCTGAAAAGGTGGGTGGCCGAAGGACCGACCCATCATTTTGCGCTGGGTGTGGGTCACCATGCCCGTACCATTCAACATATCGCCGAGATATTGAATTTAGAAAGTGTCATTGTTACATCGGAGCATGAGTGA
>JBDRTM010000273.1:0-3840 GCA_043824065.1 Planctomycetota bacterium
ACTACTATGAGTATCCGGCGGTACACAGCGTCAAACGGCACTACGGCGTACGAACCAAACGCTATAAACTAATCCACTTCTATCACGACATCGACGAGTGGGAGCTGTACGACCTGAAAAAAGACCCGAAAGAAATGAAGAACATCTATAACGAACCTGCATACGCAGGCATCGTCAAAAAGTTGAGGGCCGAACTGAAACGACTGCGCAAAAAATACAAAGATACTACCGGCACACCGGTATAAAAACGAACCATTGACTCTCAGCAAAGGAAACTCACCGGTAAATCGTAGTGCCATTTCTAAAAAGTAAGTGTAACATTCTATACGTACCGTCATTCCGACCGAAGGCACGGCTTTGTCGTGCCGAAGCGGAGGAATCTACTTCAATAGCTTCGCCAAAGGCGAATCAAAAAGTGAAACTTATTTATTGGATACGGCAGTAGATAGGTATAGCACGAAGGTACGTCCAAAAAAAGTGCCACAAGAGTTTACTCTTCCAGCAGCTCACCGGTCGCCTTGTTCCACCGTATGGTGCGGACATTGATGCGGTGTTCTTTGCCGTGGCAGTCGGTGCAGTATTGTTTTTGACCGGTGGACTTATCAAAGATTGTCTCAGCTCCGGCCAAAAGGGACGCGTGGTCGCTCACATGCTTGATTTTACCTCTCGGATGGCACATCATGCAGGTCGGATTGATTTTTGCCTTGGGGTACATAATTTCAGGCGGCGTGATATTATTTTCATCGCTGCGATGACGCTCCGACTCGCCGTGACACCTTTCGCATCCGATTCCCACCCGTTCATGGCTAAGGGCGAGCTCTTCATCGCTGAAAGCATAGTGACACGCACTGCAAAACAAATTAGCGACGAAGGTTTTTTCTTCGGCCCGCTCCTCAGCGGCCTCTTCTTTGACCTGCTGCTCAACTGAGACCTCTTCAGTTTGCTCCTCGGCGGTTTCTTCTTTGGCCTGCTGTTCGATTGAGATTTCTTCGGCTTGTTCCAGGCTGGAGTCGTCGGTGGTCTTTCTTTCAAACGAGCAGTTTGCTGTAAAAATCAGCAGCAAACTGCTCATTACAAATACAACCACTGTCACGACCTGCGGTTTCGTGACTTTCATATTTTACATCCTTGCTTGTCGTCCTCGGTTGTTCTCTTAGGACTGGTAAAGAAATTAGGTTTCGTTTTTGGCTGAGCGAGGACAAGGCTGGCAAGGAAGCAAAATGCAGGCCTACTGGTTGGTAGTCCGAGTTTTGCTGACACCGCCAGCCGAAGCCGCAGCCAGCCAAAAATGGAAGATAATTTATTTACAAGTCCTTAGCCCCGTAAGACCAACGACTAACTTATGAGGTTAGCACTCTGTACTGATTAAGTCTATCCTCTGTTAGACGTATTCCCAGTCTTTGAGCCACTGGTAGTCTGCCGGCAGCCTGGCCCACGCCTCATCCATAGCCTTCTCGAGCTCCTCGGCCTCGGCTACATCAAGCTCTCGGCGTTCCTTGACGGCCTTTACCACGTTGTCCACCTGGTGGGGATTAATCATTCCCGGGATAGGCGCCGCTATTGCCGGATTGCAGAGAATATAGCGGATGGCCATACGTGCAAGCTGGTCGTCCTTTTCTGCCGTCGGGCTGTCAGGCGAACTATCACCCTTGAACAGTGAGGTGCCCGCAAACGGCTTGATACCGAAGAAGCCCACATCATGCTTCTTTATCGCGTCAAAAACGCTCTCTTTGGGCAGCACCTTACTCTTGGCAGTGTAGGGCGTAACAACGACCTGAAGCACAGTAGGATAGGTCTCTATCATCCATTTGATGTGCGGGCGGTCGTGAGAGGACAGACCGGTGAACCGTACTTTGCCCTGCTTCCTGGCCTTCTCAAGGGCACCCATCATCTGGTCAACTTCGGCTTCAGTGTGTCGGCCGCTTTGCTCGTGCATAGTAATCCGCCAGAGGTCCACGTAATCGAGCTTTGCCTCGCGCATACCCTTGTCGAGGGTTCCCAGCAGGGCATCGACCGTGCGGAACTTGGCATTTCGCAGCTCCTCCTGGTACCATGAGAAACCGAGGAACATCGCGTCACGCCTTCCCCTTAACGCCTCGGAATACGCCATGACTTCCTCCCAGGTGCAGGCGTCGATATAGTTAATGCCCGATTCGATGCATCGGGTAACAACATCGCGACGGTTATTCCTGAAGCCGCCGCTGTCGAGGTCTGCGGTCAGCCAGCCTTTGCCCTTGAAGATGCCCGGCACCATTATATCGACGCGCTTCCAGTGTCCGCCCAAACACACGGCTGAGACCCAAATATTGGTTTTCCCGAGCCGCCGATACTCCATCTCCGGATTGTAGTTGCGGGTCTTGCTAATAACTCCTTCGGCATAGGCGCTATTGCTCCCCGCCGCCCCAAGACCTACGGCCAGACCCGCTGCGGTCGCTGCACCATCACGCACAAACTCGCGCCGAGTTAAGTCATTGGCCTTACTCGATTGCTTTTGCTTTTGTTCCATAATTTTCTCCTTTTTATCTTAACTACAATTTTACCTTATGGGTTATTATACCAATTCTATTTCTATTTATTGATTGCCGATTACCTGACTTTGTCATTCCTGCGAAAGCAGGAGTATGTGTTTAGCCAGACAACTAAATCAGCAGTTTCCTTACGTGGCACGGGCTTCCAGCCCGTGAAAACACGGCCAAGATGGCCGTGCTACCAATAAAACAACTGAGGCTAAACACATACAAGCAGGAATCCAGGCCTTCCCATTTTGTATAATGTATAATTTTTTTCGGTAACTTTTAACTATAATTGGTATTATCACACTTTACTGCTTACTTTCTTGAAACAATCTTTGAGATAATCCCTCGATTTGGCCAGATTGTCTGCCATCACATCCGCCTTCGGGTGCCCGTGCATGAAGGGATTAACATATCCTCGATATCGAATATCTGTTAGGGCCTGTATCCAGGACGTCATATCCGTCGGGCCGACGCCCGGAAGCTGCTCTGGGCCCGGGTAGTGCTGCCAAGCGTAGAAGAATAAAAGCTGCTCACCACAGATGCCTATCGCCTCCGGAACCGAAGCCTTGAGCGCCTGGATGTGATATGGTGCCAGTGCAATGCCCAACCTTGGTGATGTATTCATATCGACGAAAGCCTTCAATGAATCCAGCGAGCAAAGCAGCGCTCCGCCGTGGTTTTCGATGGCTAAGTATGAGTTATGCTGCTCGGCCAGTTCGGCTAAGGGCTTTAGCTCTTCGATAAACCTGCGCATCCCGGCGGTCAGCTCCTCCGGCTTGCAGGGTGGGGCACTGCCTCGAACAGCCACCCCCCCGCCGGCCTTGCCTAACAGCTCCGCATAACGAGCGTAGCCTCCCTTATAGACCGAAAACGCAAACAGCTTAAGTTTATACTCAGCTAACAGTTTTTTCAGACCGTCAGCACCTAAACGTTTGGCCACATCGTCGAGGTGAGGACAGCCCTCGTGGGCCGACCAGATGTCGATGGCCTCGAAACCCAGCTTCGCGATCCGCTCACAGGCCTGTTCGATTGGCATCTGCATGAAATGTATCGATGAGGTTGACAGATGCATCCGCCACTTTTCCCCCCCTGCTCTAATTCTACCCAGACCGGTAGAAGATAATGCTGTAATCCCGGCCACCGCACCCACGCTCACAACTTTTAGAAAGTCACGTCGATTCAGGTTCTCGTTCATTGCTAAACTTACTTCTGTTAAAAAAACTCTTGCAAAATACTCATTCGTAGTCATCGAATTTTAACATATCCTCCTCTGTTTGTCAAATCTAATTCCAATCAAAAAATCCATTTCAAATCCCTTCAGGGT
>JBDRTM010000274.1:0-2982 GCA_043824065.1 Planctomycetota bacterium
AGGGATCGAACCTGTGACCTTGGGCTTAAAAAGCCCTGTGTCAATATCCAATCTCTAGCGATCCAGCTAAGCTGCGGGCGGGCCGCAACCCCCACCCGTCAGCTTCGGCCAGTGGTTAGCCGCCGCTGATCCTTACTTGGGAAACTCCAATAGCGTACCCTCAACTGCTTTTAATTGAGAAGCGGTTGATAGGCATCTCCATGCTAGAAAAGCCCAGATTAAAAATACGACAACTGTCCAGTAATAAGCCTGAAAATTGTAAAGCATGTCCGATGACCATAGAAAGGGAAGATTGACCAAAGCAATTAAAAATCCGCCCAAGAGTCGGTTTGATTGAAAAAGAGGGATCAGCCCGATTGCTAGCACACTCAACACGCTGTTGCCAGCCGCATAAGGGGCTATCAGAAGTGAACCCGCAATGAGCATTCCCGCCTTCTCACGAGACAGTGTCGTCCGGCTCTTCCAGGCCACAAAAAGAGTAACCCCTAAAATCGCTATCCAGAATAGTGTTATGACGAAAGAGGGTATAAAACCGAGACGCCTTAAAGCGGCGGAAACACTGATATCAATTATGCTATTGGTGTACTTTTGATAATTAAGCCCAAAAAGAGCGACAAACCAGCTTTGTCCACGCCATATTAAAGATAAAGCTATCGCTCCAGTTAACCACAAACCCATTTTCAACCATTTGCGGGGAGTCCAAGTCAAAAGCACGTATAGTGCTACGACCACCAGAAGTAAGGTTACTTCTTGTAGCTTAATAGTAGCTATTAGTATCCCGATCACTACAGCGTAGAGATGTTTTGAAGAGTATCCATAGAGAATTAATAATACTCCTCCAACCACAAGATTTTCCATGTTGCCATCCACGATGTTTCGGATCGATGGAAAGGAAATCACCAGCAAAAGAATGCTTAGCCAGTAAACTGCTTTTGAATCGATTCGAGGAACACTTGCTACTAGGATAATAACGCCAACACCCGCCAGAATTCCCCAGGCTGTTTGCATAGGTAATAAGCCTAGTGGTAACAGTGGTACAAGAGACCAGGGCGGAAATCGTAATCCGTCTGAAGGCCAGTACTGAAGATTGCCACCACGCATTGAGGACCAGAAGGTTTTCCAGTCCATAGCCAACGTATTATTTTGGGTCGGAATCTGTTCAAAGAAAACAGCAAAAAGAATTAATACCGTCATAAAGCTGATAGCTAAAAACGCCAAATCCAAGAATTTATATCTCATTTTTTGCTCGACTTCTGACCATAATGCTCTTTATCAGCCATAACCGTTATGAGGCTCGATTCTTCAAGAATATATCTATCCGAACTTATGTAGAATTGCTACGTTGTCACCCTTTAACATAAAGAACTGTTTGACCGTGCCTCGGAACTATTTGAATTCCATGTAAAGGACAACTTAAGTCTCCCCCGTAATCCATGTCCGCGATGCAGATTAAGGCATCAAGACTTTGGCATCTCATGGATCTGCAACGAATTTTCCTGCGTGAACATCACATCCAGAATGCGACCAACCCCTGCCAGCGGGAGCCTCTCCGCGATTTCATCGTAGAGACCAGCCTATGCTCTGCAATCAAATTTCACGAACCTTTACTCCCACTCCTGGTTGAATTAATCTACCATCAAACGATTATCCCACCCATCCCCAAATTGCGAATTGTCCAACCATGAAAAGAAGCAACATCCATGAAGTGTAAAGGATGATGCGATGAATCCTTCGACTGGTTCCGGCTTTCCCCAGAATAATAAATGCGGGGAGGAAAACAAGAACGTATCTAGCTGTCCCGAGCAAGGGCTGACCTCCGGCTTCTCGAACCAAATATAGAGTCAAGTAGCTGAGATAGTACACTACACTTAGGCGACTCAGTTTTTGGAATACAGGAACAGCCAATACAGTGAAGATCATAATGAAGGCGAGATCAATGTAATCGCCTATAAAAGCCTTTCCAAGGAAGATCCTTTCAAATGCATGCAAGACATTTAAACCTGGGAAAGAGAATCCCCCATTGAATCGCGCCGATTGAATGAGCACTGGTGTCCATGGCGGTTTATTTAATACCCACCAAGTATAAAGCGGAAAAATTGCCGCACCAGTTGCCGTCCCAATCACCGAAATCCATGGCTTCCAATCCTTCGAGCTTCGACTGGCAGCGACTGCCGTATATGTCAAAGGAATGATCAAGATAGCTCCAGGTAGCCGCGATAGCGCCGCAAAGCCCCCCCAAATACCCGCAGGGAACCATCTTTTTTGAAGAGCAAAAAGGAGCGTTAACGAGGCAGAAAGTAAAAACAAGGATTCAGTATACGCCGCTAAGAAAAAGAAAGACGCTGGAAAACTCGCTAAATAAATAAGCGACCTTCCTGATATCTTCTCATCCTTTGACTCTTCGAAAGCATAATGATAGAACGCAATAAGGCCGAGCAAATACGCAATATTTGAGATTAAGATCCCAGAGAGTAAAGTGTTTTCACCAAGAGCAAAGGAAACTCCCCGGATTAGCAATGGGTACAACGGAGGCACAAAGATTGCATACTCAAACGCTGTATATCCTCTCTCAGCAATGGCTTGATAATGCAGCGTATCCCATCTCTGCCATGGTTCCAATATAATGTTATCTGTAACTTCCACCCCCAAATATTGTCGCAAAACGTGATGTGGAGGTAGAGGTGCGTCAAATACCTGTCGTACAATAACCACCCAGATTGAGAGAGCGACCTTGCTGATAATAAATACAATAATTGCAATCTTGAATCCGGGAGAATTCCAGATCCGAAATATTGAGGACGAAAGGATTTCCCAGCCTCTCCGCAACAAACTTCTAGTGGGAACTAGATCAGCGTCTTTGTCCATTGTTTAATTGCTTGAATTGTTATGCCAAACCTGATAACGGTTTCGAGCTGCGAAGTCCCGCGCGCTTTGCGGGGTTTTTGTGGTGAGTGCGCCGTACAGGGATCGAACCTGTGACCT
>JBDRTM010000275.1:0-12787 GCA_043824065.1 Planctomycetota bacterium
TACTGCACCATACAGATAAAATCATCTGCATAACGCACCAAGTAGCACGCTCCTCTGACGTGTGGCCTTACTTTCTTTTCATACCACAGGCCGAGCACATAGTGCAGGAATATATTGGAAAGCATCGGGTTTGGACGAAAACCATATGAACAATCTGAAAAATCCGCCTCGTAGATTGCCTCTAATATATGGCTAATCCCCTTCTGCACTATCGTGTCCTCAAGTGAAGGCAGACCGAGCGGACGCTTCTCGTGCTCATTCTTCGGTATGTACACACGTTTGGCTGGCTGCGGCTTATACCGCTTGGCCTTCATCCGTGTCACCAAGTTGTTGAGGTTTTCATCCAACTGCTCTCCATATTCCTTCCAACTTACTCCATCTATGCCACTCGCTCGGTCCCTGCCAAGACTGTAGTAGCATTCCTTCAGGAACCTTTCGTTCAGTAAATGAGCCAAGCTCGTAAACTGATACTTAGGTTCCTTCCGTGCCCGTTCTGATATGAGGGCTAATTTTGTCGGCGTTATGTTTTCCACCTCAATGTATGGCATACGCTTCCTCATCCCTCTGCGTCTTACTGCTAACCCCTTCGAGTGCCCCGAACTTCCGTGGCTCACCGGGCATTACCCCCGACTACACCTCTAATACGAGTTAGTCCGACTGCCATATCGCCATACTTCCGCCTTGCCTCTTCAGCTTGTTGGAAGCTTCCATTGGGAGCGATATGGCTCTCCCAAGTTCCGATGTGAGCAGTTGAATTACCTGCCACGGACTCAGACCCCGGCACGCCGCATACACACTCACCTCTACCGTGTGCAGCGATACTGGCTTCCAGAAAATGAAACCCTTGGCCCTGTGCAATGTTGACAATTTCGGGGCTGCATACCTTCACTTGCGTTGTGGCCGACAATCCGCCTTCCCTTTGGCACCGCATAATTCGTTACCTCCTTACACGCAAAGTTCCGTTCTGGCCTGCCGGTTAGCCTCTGGCCAGGCTGGATTGTCCAGCTTGCTCACATCAGCTTCCTTGGCGCTGCTCATAGGGGTATTCCTTTTGAGATTAAGATTCCTAATGATGTTACTGTTGAGACATTTGAGAAAACCGATGCTGGTAAGGAGCTTCATAAGGTTTCAAGCATTGAAGAATTGGCGAAGGAACTAAAGAGTTGAATCTTGTTCCGATATATTTAAAAAATACCAGTAATTGTATTTTCCCCCCAAATTAGGAAACTACCCTCAATCGAAATGCGTCTTCAATTTTCTATCATCGGCTGTGGAGCGGGTAATTTTGTATGGGCAGGATTTCGGAGCTTAAACATGACGAAAAGGCCAAGGAGGCCTGAGAGCAAATAGCCCAGAGGCGTAAACTTAAGAATGACATTTGTACCGAAATGTTCGGTAACAGGCAGCAGTGCCATAAAAACGATACTGGCCAATGCCCAGGTACCGCCTGCCATAAAGCCCATTCGCTGTCCGAGACTCAGCCCAGTGGCGTATCTCGACAAGGTTATCATCAATATGTAAGCAGCAATTGCGCAGAAGCCGGCAGCAAACAGTATCCATATAGCCATTTTCTTATCTATTAATGCCAGGTACGCCACCAGGAAAGGAACCACAAGGAAAAGTGCGGCGATCGAACATTTCAGCTCGCCCTTTTTGCGGGCGATATTCGCCCATATAAACGAGCCTACCGCTCCTCCCAGACCGAACATCATTGTGGAAAATCCGCCGAAAGTAAGCTCAAAACCCAACTCATTGAGTACCGTCGGCAGAAGTGTTACAAGAACGGTCGTAGAGACAGCCGCGGGCATTGCCATAGCCATTATGAGCCAAAAAGGCAGGCGGTTCCCCTCTGTTCGGGTCTCATTTTTGTTGCGCACTTTCCGCTCAACGGCCAGTCGGATTCTCATGAATATGACCATTACAATACCGATGACCGGGCACAGGGCCAGAGGATACAACCCCTTTAGACCGAAGCGCGAGACAAGAAAGGCCGAGACCGCACCGCCGCTTGCGTACCCTAAAAAACCGCCCGCCATAAATACGGCGGTGCTAACCGCCGGCGGAATCCTTCTGAGCCAGTGAACCGCCCGCAGCCCTTCCGGGTGCACTATCGCAATTCCGCAGCCGCTGACCACAGCCAATAAAATCATTATTGCAAAGGCGCTTTCTCCTCTCGGCAGAGCGCCCAGCAGGCATATACTTGCACCTAAAATCAGCCCAAGATACAAAAACAACGGCCTGCGCTTACCAGCACGCATGTGACCGATGAGCGGCTGAATGCCGTTGCTGGTCATAAGCAGCGCGACCAAAACAAGACCACCCAGAGACAGGCTTAAAGAAAATTCGTCCCGGATTGCCGGAAGGATGGCGGGCAGCATACTGGCGAACATATCAATCAGGAAATGAACACCCGCAAGCACAAACAGCTGCATCCAGTGAAATTTGGTGATTCTTCTATTCAAGTATCAACTGACTGGCACCTCAAACTTTTTACCGGTGAGCTGCTCATAGGCCTCAATGTATTTTTTGCTGGTTTTGGCTCCGATATCATGGGGCAGCTCGACGCCGGGGCCTGATTTATCGAAGTTTATGCTCTCAAGGTAATTGCGAACAAACTGCTTATCGTAACTTTCCTGGTCTCTGCCGGGTTGGTATTTATCGGCAGGCCAGAACCGTGAAGAGTCCGGCGTCAAAACCTCATCAATCAAAATAATTTTGCCATCGACGCGGCCCCACTCGAATTTGGTATCGGCCAAGATTATCCCTTTGCTCTCGGCATATTTGCCGGCCTTTTTGAAGATCTCCGTACTCTTGTCCCGCACATAGTTTGCCGCTTCTTTGCCGATAATATCCACACATCGGGCAAAGCTGATATTTTCATCGTGCGTTCCTCTTTCGGCCTTGGTGGCCGGGGTAAAAATCAGTTCCGGCAGCTTCTGGCACTGAATCAAGCCGGACGGCAGCTTCTGTCCGCATACCGTTTCGCTTTGTTTGTATTCTTTCCAGCCGGAGCCGGCCAAATATCCCCGTACCACACATTCAATCGGCAGGACTTCAACCTTTTTAACCAGCATGCTCCGGCCGGCCAACTGCTCGGAATGATTGCAAAACGGCTCGGGAAAACTGGCCACATCATCGCTTATCATATGGTGCTCAATATCCGGGCTTAAAAAATCGAACCAGAACTTTGAAATCTGCGTCAGGATAATTCCTTTACAGGGTATGCCGTTAGCCATAACCACATCAAAAGCACTTATCCTGTCGGTCGCAACTATGAGCAGCTTATCGCCCAGGTCATATATGTCACGAACCTTGCCTCGATTCGGCCGGCCCCCTGCTATATTAGTCTTCAAAACCGTTTCCATAAAATCCCTTTCAATTTATAGTTCGTAGTGGAATACTCAATTATCAGTAATCAGCAACCCATAATCAATTATTTTCCATTACGCTCTATTCTAAAATTAACATATCCAAATATCTTTTCTTTGACCCTTTCGATATCTTCGGTGCCCGGCAAAAAGCCAAGCAGCTTTTCCAGATATTTGCGTTGTTTTATTCGTTTCAATGTCGGCGTGAAATTCACATCATAGACCCATCCAAGCAGGCAAAGCTTCAGGTCATTTAACGTCCGCAGTTGTCTGTAATCTACACACTGACCACGCAGAAGCCCCTCAACCACTTCGGCCGAGCACCCCGGCCCATCCGGAAGCTCCAGGTCCAGCCTGAACTCTTGCGGATTGTCCCGGTATTGTTTGTAGTATTCCACTACCACATTGAGGGCATCTATCTTATCGGCATCGCGTATCAATTTCGAATACAGCAGGCAACCGTCATCCAAATCCTCCGGCAATTCTTTGCGTCCGTGGTATTCAATTGCTTTTTCGATTAACTGCTTTTCCTGACGGTCGATGCCGTCAAGCACCTCGGCCTGCTGCAAAACTTTCAATCCCAACCGGCAGTGGTCCACACTTTTGACGTCACTATAGGTTCGGTATTTTACAAACTGCTCGAACCGTCCAATGTCGTGAAAAAGCGCTATTGTCTCACTTAGCCGCTTCTGATTGTCATCAAGGCCCAGCACGCCGGCCAAATACAGTATCTCCCGGCAGGTGCGGTGACTGTGCTCTTCTTTGAGTTTCAAATTGGCATTGATGACTTCATCATCGCCATAAAAACCGGCTACATAATCATCGAACCAGAGCTTGAATTTGTCTAACTGCTTTTGCTCCACAGCGTCCTGACTTTTAATAAAAATTCCTGTTGCGTATTCCAAAATAGCCTGCTTGAGGTATAATACAGCCTGAATCGACAATAGTCAAAAGGAGTAAAATAATATGCCAACGGTAAAAGATGTGATTGTCAAAAAGCCGTCCGAGGAAGAGGCGGCGGCCTGCAAGGCCTGGCCTACCTGGAAGTGCCAGCCCAGCACCTTCGACTGGACATATACGGAAAAAGAGACCTGCCTTTTGCTCGAAGGCAAAGTAACGGTTACAGACGGCAAAGAATCGGTAAGCTTCGGCCCCGGCGACCTCGTGGTCTTCCCCGAGGACCTCGAGTGCACCTGGAACGTCCAAGAAGCCGTAACAAAGCACTACAACTTCGGCTAACAACCACCGCTGTCATTGTGAGCCCGCCCCCGCTGCTTCGTCTTTGTGAAGCAAAACGGCGGGGCTGGGGATAGCGCTCTTTTCAACTGTGCGTTCACCTGTATCCGCCCCCGATGTTGACGGACGTTTCGGCTGTTTCTGACTTTTGAGCTTTGGCCATCGGCAGTTCAGCCGTAATGTCGTTAGGAAGTGTTTTTTTGAATTCTGATGAGTCTGAAGCTTTTTCGGGTTCGAGGGCAAAGTCGAAAATTTCCTCGTCCTTTTTGTTAAAAACCCACAGCAGCGGATTATAGAAATAGATAATCTGCAAAACAGTTTGAGCAAGATTCACCCACAAATCGCCGCGCCTGATATGGGCAAGCTCGTGCAGCAAGACCGCTCTCAATTGGCTTGAGCTTAGACTCGACGTCAGATTTTGCGGCACCAAAATCACAGGCCTAAATAAGCCGCATACAGCCGGGCTCGTCGTGTTGGCTGAGATCTTTAAGACGAGTTTTCTTTTCACCCCCATAGACCTGCGGCAGGACTCAAGCGTATCGGTCATAAAATTATTTGCCTCTTTGGCCTGTGCAACAAGCCCTCTCACAAAAATCGCCCGCTGCAACAACAATAATCCCATCGCCATCACGACAGACAGCCAAGCCAAAAACACAACCCCCTGCCACGTTATCGGCGTAATCGATACTGCTGGCGAACTAACCGGCTCTGCTATTGCCGGCTCAGCACCTGGTGTCGTTGGCGCAACTGCCGATGTATCTCTGCCCGCTTCGATACGTGGAGGATCTATCAATGGTGACACAATCGCTTGAGTCGGCTCCATCGTTTCGGCCTCTGTGGCCGTCCGGCTTATGTCCACATACGCCAGCCCACCACCAAGGAAGTATCCCAGACTCAAAGGCGCCGAAAGCGAAGTCGGCAAAACCAGCTTGATGAGCACTAACAGCCATATCCCATACCGAAATACCGCTCGCACTTTTTTCCGCAGTGCAAAATCAGTCAGCAGCAAAATCAAAATCAGCACGCCGGATTGAACGAGCATCGGCAGGGCAAATTCGACAAACCTCAAACCCACCGAATTTATCTGCTCTAATATTGCATTCATGATGCGTTCTCCATCTAATAAGACGGACTTTATGAACTTTTGTTACAGCGTAACTATTTTTTTCCTGCGGCACGGCCTTTGATGCGTTTTTTCTTAATCAGTCTTTCCAGCTCATTTAGCTGTTTTTGTGATAGATTGTGATTGTCTAACAGGAACTGCATCATCGGTGTAAGGGCCCCGTCGAAGGCCCTTTTTACTGTGCGCATAATTTCACTTTTTTGTGCCTGTATTTTAGTGATGACCGAACGATACAGGATAAGATTGCGGATTCTTTCAGTTTTCAGCAGTCCTTTGGTTACCATTCGGTCCATCATTGTCTTGACGGTGCTGTAGGTCCAGCTCTTTTGGGCTTCGAGCTCCTCCTGAACAGTCGGGGCTGCGCACGGCTCATTGTCCCAGACGGCCTGGATAATCGCCCATTCGCCTTCGGTAAGCTGGTAATTTTTCTTGGCCATATAAAACTCCTTATCTTTAACTTTGACGAGAATACTCTACAAATGTAGAGATTGCAAGAAAAAAATGAAAAATTTTTGAAATTGTTTTTACACACCCTGCCCTCGCTTACAAAGCTGCAATCCCAGCCCAGAACCCTCATCTCAGGGCTGTTGAAAAAACCGAGATTGTTTTATCACGCTGTTCGGCTGAATTCAACACAAAGTGATTGAAGATAATCGTCTCTATCCAATCCTAATCGAGTCTGCCTGCGGACCATCTGATTGAGCGTGCTATAAGTTGACGAAAGTTCGGATTTGCGTAAGCGGCGGCATCGTGGCCGAGCATGATGCCGCAGACCCTGGCCCTGCCGTACCGCCTGACCCAGCCGATTGTTTTGTCGCAGTCCGGATGCTCCGTGGTCAGGAGCACTTTATTGTTCTTTTCAAAGCCACAGTACTTGTATCCCTCATCGTGTATCTGGAAATCGCTCATGCCCCGCGTAATCGGATGTGAGGTATTCGCGATGTGCACGTTCATATCGATATCATGTTTATATGTGCTGGCGCGGTTTTGTTCCGTGGCTTTCAAAAAGTATTTACCGCCGGTTATTTTGCGATATTCGGGCCAGTTCTGGAACGCACCCAACATATGATGCAGTGCTACCAGTCCCACGCCTTGTTTTTTCAGCAGCTTGACGAAGTTCTTTTGGCGTTTTGGTGATATTTCCTGTGTCATATTGTACAGCACTATCACATCGTAGCTCCAATCGCTGATGTCCTCAAATATCTCGCTGTGGTCTTTGAGCTGGACTTCAACGTATTCAATATCATCATAGCCCTTGAACAGCGTAAAGAATGGGTCGTGCTCAAAGCCGTGCCCGCCGGTAACTACTGCTATCCTGATTTTTGAGGGCAGCGGTTTGACCATTATGTTTTTGTAATAGATGACGCTTTTCGGGTCGTGTCCCTGCAGGGCGAATGTCCCGCTGGATATTTTGCGCCCCGAGTCACTGCGAGCGACGTCTTCCGGCTCGATGTAATCGACGGTGGTTTGGCCATTGACTTTGATAATAATTCGTTTGTCCTGCACGATGATGTGTTCTGTAAACCACTGGTTGTCTTTGGCCGATGAGCCGCGAACATCCTTTATGCCGTAGAGACTTCCGGTTTTTCTCCAATCGCTGTGAGTATTGTTGACCTGGACCTCGTAGCCCTTATCCGGCCAGCCTCTTTCCTGATACTCGGTATGGAAATATATGCCGGAGTTTGCGCGGGGTTTGGTCATAACGTCGGCCTTGAACTCGAAATTCTTGAAGTTGGCGTTGTGAACCGGCCCTACATAAAAAAGATGACTGCGGGGGCCATCGACAACTATCATACCATCGCGGACACTGAAAGTGTCTTTGTTCTCGCTGGCTTTCCAGCCGTTAAGGGTCTTGCCGTCAAAAAGGCTTATCCAGCCGTCCTCTTTGCCACCGGTCTCCTTTGCCAGAGCCAACTGACAGCTCGACAAAAGAACACACCAAATCAATAGTGCTAAACCTAATTTCTTTGCCATTTGATTTTCTCCTTTAAAAAATTTCTTAAAGCTACCAAACCATACATAATACCAGTTTCAGTAAGAGTTTTCTGAAAAGATATTGCCAATTATTTAAAAAAGTCTGGATTCCCGCTTTCGCGGGAATGACATTTTCGTTATCAGACAGTCTTCAGAAGTTTCCTTTGTAATACGAAGATTGCCAAATATTCGATCATCAATCATCAATAATCAATTTCAAAGCGTCCAGGGGCTGCGCATCGGGCGTGAGAGCCGACGGTTGGCGGGGTCATTGTTGACGAAACGTTCGGTTTTCGGGTCCCACTTTAGTTTTTGCTCAAGCCTTATGGCAATGTCGCTGATATGGCAGATTATGTCCGCCTGCACAGCCACGTCAATGTGACATAAAGTATCGGTTCGGCTTTTGACGCAGTCTAACAGGTTTCTTACGTGGTTGCTGCTCTTGTGCAGGTTAATTTCGTTCGGCCCGAACTCCGTGGTCAGCAGCTTTTCGGGATAAGCGTTAATGCCGGAGCGGTCAACATGCACCCATCCTTCGGCGCCCTCGAAAGCCGTGCCGTGAGAAGTTGTTCGTCCGTAGCGCTTCTGCCACTTTTCCGGAAAAGGAACGCCGGTAAAGTTCATCGTAACGCCGCTGTCATACTTGCAGACGACATTCCAGTTCATAGCCGTGTCGCATACTCCCTTTGTAGGCCAGACGCCTGTGCCTTCGATTTCCACCGGGCAGGCGACTTTTTCGCCGCCGCCCCAGAGAGCGATGTCCAGCGGATGCACACCCCAGCCGGCGATGAATCCAAGGGCATAGTCAGAAATGAACCACCAAAGCGCATTAGAGCAGCGGTCCTTGGTGTAAGGGGTATAAGGGGCCGGGCCGAGCCACATATTATAATCAAGCCATTGAGGTACAGGGACAGGTTCGGGCGAGCCGCCTTGTGAGCTGCCGGGGGACCATACATTAATGGTGTGCAGCTTTCCGAGACGTCCGTTCAAGGCCAGCTCGCAGGCAAAACGGAAATTGCGATTCGAGCGCTGCTGGGTCCCGAACTGAAAGACCCTTCCGTGACGGTGCACCGCGGCACGCAGGGCCTGGTCCTGGGCCAGACTGAGCCCCATCGGCTTTTCCAGATAAACATCCTTGCCCGCTCTTACGGCCGCCAGCGCCACCAGCACGTGCCAGTGGTCCGGCGTAGCAGCAAGGACCACATCAATGTCATCGCGTGCAATTAGCTTGCGAAAGTCATTATAAGCTGCGCATCCGGTGCCTTGATAGTGCTTGTTCACCCGCTCCTGGGCGGCCCGGCGGACGTTGCTTTTAACGTCACAGACCGCCACCACCCGGGCATCCTTTTGGGCCAGAAAGTTGCGCATCACGCCGGTACCCTGAGGTCCAACACCGATACAACCGACCGTGATTCGGTTACTCGCAGCGATATTGCCATCTCCACCCAGCGCCGAAGACGAAACGATATAGGGAAAGCCTATCGCTCCAACGGCAGCGCCGCCGGCGTGTTTTAAAAACTGACGTCGATTAATTCTTCTTTTTTTCATAATAAAAACTCCTCTATTTGATAACTAACAAATATAACAAGTCTTGCAACAATCATTTATTCAAAATGACCTATTCTCTGTGTCATTCCCGCCCCGCATTGTGTGCGGGATAAACTCCAGCGGGGATCCACACTATTGCCGCATTTCTGGATTCCTGTTTTCACAGGAATGACAAGCTCTGTTATGCTCTTGTCAAGACAACACTTACGTTATATTTTGGCTCAAAACGGTCAGTTCGAATCATTTATCATTTTTACAAGCGCCAGGGACTGCGTGTCGGACGTTTGAGCATTCGGTCTGCCTGTGCATCGTTAATGAATTTTTCGTTTTCCGGGTCCCACCTTAGCTTGCGACCCAATCGCATCGCAATGTCACTGAGCTGACAGAGGGTATCCGAACGAACCGCCACTTCAACGGGCGCAACGGTTGAGGCCCGGGTCTTGACGCAGTCTAAGAAATTCTGCTGGTGGTGATTGCTTACCGGCAGATGCACCTCATTTGGGCCTATCGGTTTTTCCAAAAGCGACTTCGGACCGGCATCTCTGGATAGTTTTCCGAAGCCACGCTGTAGCGAGAGGCAACAGTGATTTTGTGAATCTTGCCGACTCGACCACTGCGCACCATCTCGCAGGCAAAACGGGAATTTCGGATCGAGCGCTCCTGGGTGCCGAACTGAAACACCCGGCTGTATCTATTAACCTCTCGGCGGAGCACCTGTCCCTGCTCGACGCTCATCCCCAAGGGCTTTTCGCAATATACGTCCTTTCCCGCCCGCACCGCCGCCAATGCGTGCAGCAGGTGCCAGTGGTCCGTAGAAGCAACCACAACCGCGTCTATATCGTCGCGGGCAACAAGCTCGCGAAAATCACTGTACGCGCTGCAGCCGGTGGTCTTGTATTGCTTGTCCACCGTTTGCTTTGCCCGGTCGCGATTTTGCCGTTTGACATCGCAGATGGCCACCACCTGCGCATCGTACAGATGCAGGAAATTACGCAGCAGCGAGGCACCTCTGCCGCCTGTGCCGATAAAGCCCATCACTATCCGCTCGCCGGCAGCGACAGCGCCGGCTTGACCTAATGCCGAAGAGGAAACTATATAAGGAAAACTTATCGCCCCAACAGCGGCGCTTGTTGTCTTTTTCAGAAAGCTTCTGCGTGAAATTTGCTTATTCGGCTGCATGATTCAACTCCTTCCTCTTGACTACCTATTTGGCAAATAGCAAAGTGGAAATCGAATTTTAACTCAAACAACCGTGTCCGTCAAACTAAAATCTCCTCCGTCAGCAGGTCGGGCAAGAAAAACTTGTTTTTATTTTTTTTGAGGAGTCTGTTTAACAGGGGTGAAACAGGCAAACGAAATAAGTATTAAGACCGAGCCGGCTACAAAAAGTGTCATTCGCCGGCGAGGTTCGCTGCACCTGGTGAGCCACTCAGGCAGCATCGGCCCAGCGGATTGGTCGTTCGGGTCCTCCATCAACGCTTCGCGAGCGGCGGCCAACTGCTCGGGTGTTGCTCTGGGGTAAACAGCATTCGCATCTTCAGGCTCGGTGCCGAGGGTAGCCGGGGCGAGGCGTTTAACAAGATTTGGATCTTTTTCCAACTGCTCCAGCAATACATCGTAGTCAGTGTTCAGAGATTTGAGCCGATTCACAGATTGCCGGGTTACCCTTAAAAATTGCCGGTTCCGATAGTACTGAACCAAATCATCACAAAGTATAGAAATGCCCAGCGAAGCCGCACCAATGCTGAAAAAGATGACAAACAAAATCGTCCGGATAACGTTTCGCCCTTGCATAAGGTTCACAACCTGGTGATTGGTGAGTATTTACCAATACCACGGCACCACTTAACAGCAAAAAATGGTTCTGGCTTTAAAATCCGAAGCACGAAGCACGAAATCTGAAACAATACCAAATTTCAAAAATCCAAATTTTCAAAACAAAAAGCTGGATTCCCGCTGGAGTTTATCCCGCACACGATGCGGGGCGGGAATGACAAATATAGACACATACGCTTCTAACTCGTCGCGTCGAAGGCCGCTGCCGCAGCAGGACAGGCGTACTGTTTGGGCAACAGGAATTATTTAAACATAAAGCCGGCGTATTTCCCCGCCGGGCCGAGGTCTTCGCTTATCCTGAGCAACTGGTTGTATTTGCAGATTCTATCGGTTCGGCAGAGCGAGCCGGTCTTTATCTGGCCGACGCCTGTGGCAACGGCCAAGTCGGCGATTGTGGTGTCTTCGGTTTCGCCGCTTCTGTGGCTTATGACGGCCGTCCAGCCGGCCCTTCTCGCCATATTAATCGCCTCGAATGTTTCGGTGAGCGTGCCTATCTGGTTGAGCTTTATCAATATCGAATTGGCACAGTCCAGCTCTATACCTTTAGCAAGGCGTTTGGTGTTGGTTACAAATAAATCATCTCCGACCAGCTGAATACGGTTACCGATTTTTTTATTCAATTTTGTCCAGCCGTCCCAGTCGTCTTCGGCCAGTCCGTCTTCGATTGAAATGATTGGATATTTGTTCACCCATTTGGTCCAGTGCCTGGCCATTTCTTCGGACGAAACTTTCTTCTTCGGGTTGGACTTGAAGAATTTGTAGCTCTTTGTCTTAGTGTCGAACATTTCACTTGCAGCAGGGTCCAGAGCGATAGAGATTTCCTTTCCGGGTTTGTAGCCGGCCTTTTTGATGGCGTCCATAACGACTTGGAGCGCTTCTTCGTTGGTTTTAAGCGAAGGGGCAAAGCCGCCTTCGTCGCCGACCGATGTTGAGTAGCCTTTCTTTGCCAGCACTGATTTCAGCGTATGAAAGACTTCGGCCCCCATTCGCAGGGCTTCGGGGAAGCTCTTTGCGCCGATGGGCATAATCATAAATTCCTGGAAATCGACATTGTTGTCCGCGTGTTTTCCGCCGTTCAGGATGTTCATCATCGGAACGGGGAGTATATTGGCGTTGCAGCCGCCCAAATAGCGGTATAAGGGCAGGCCTGCCGAATCCGCTGCCGCCTTTGCAGCCGCTAACGAGACACCCAATATTGCATTTGCGCCGAGCTTTCCTTTGTTGGGCGTGCCGTCCAACTCAATCATCAAGGCATCAAGCTCTTCCTGAGAAGCCGCGTCCATACCGACAACATCAGGTGCTATGATTTCGTTTACATTTTTAACGGCAGCGGCAACGCCTTTGCCCATATAACGTTTTGCCCTTGTATCGCGAAGCTCTATCGCCTCGTGGGTGCCCGTGCTAGCTCCGGACGGCACCGCCGCTCTGCCGAAGCAACCGTCCTCAAGCAAAACATCAACTTCAACAGTAGGATTGCCGCGGGAATCGAGTATTTCCCTCGCCGTTATGTCAACTATCGCTGTGAACATTATAAATTCCTTTCACGCTAATTAGTTAATTGGTTAATTAGTTTCTGTTGCGGAAACAGTATTTGTCATTCCCGCGAAAGCGGGAATCCAGCTTTTTCGCTCTGGACCCCTGCTCCCCGCTTTCGCGGGGACAAGTTTACCCCTGCGGAAGCAGGGGCAGGGGTGACATCGTC
>JBDRTM010000276.1:0-3265 GCA_043824065.1 Planctomycetota bacterium
ATATTGTCCTTGGATGGTTGTAGAAGCTTGTTTGTCGGTGTCGAAGCTAGTATCTCCGCAGGATGCCATACGGCAGAAACTGGAAGCTCGATATTGGATGCTCGACAAGCTTCCAGGACAAGCCCCGTTAGAAATCGGCGCTGAAAGCCTGACAGTCCACTTTAGGAAGTAATTTCTAACGGGGCAAGCATCGATACGAGCATCGACAACCTTAAACGAAAACTGCAAGGGAGCTGTAATGTCAGATGCAATTAAAAGAGCCGAAGAATTCTTGAACAGACAACGGGCGTTTCGGTTAGGTGAATTGTTGACCGAGTCATCTCATCCTAAAACCAAAACGCTCTCGCAAACAGCCGAAGACGACCTGCCCGCAGCTATAAGGTTGTTGCAGTCGGTCGACGACGATATTCCTCCTTCAATGAAGAAGGTTCTCCAGCAGTCCCGTAATCCCGGCAGGGATGCCTTTCGGCAGGGACGCCTTGCGGCGGATTCGTTCCGAGAGCTTGTGGACGCGTTTGGCAATGCTCTAAGTACCGGCAAGCGGATTTACTTTACCGGCTGCGGAGCCACGGGACGGTTGAGCATACTTCTTGAATCGGCCTGGCGACGATTTTGGCGCAAATTAAAACAAGAGTGTTCTGAAATGGGACAAGAAATTCCCGATATGGGAGACCGTGTCTTCAGCGTGATGGCCGGGGGTGATTTTGCTTTGATAAAATCGGTCGAAGGGTATGAAGATTTTCCGGACTTCGGACGATACCAGATGAAAGAGAAACGCGTTCAGCCCGGCGATGTTGTTGTCGCTATCACGGAAGGTGGAGAAACCCCTTTTGTGATTGGCACGGCCTGGGAGGGACTTGATGCCGGAGCGAAGGTCTTTTTTGTCTATAACAACCCCACCGAAGTATTGTGCCGTTATGTCAAACGCTCGCGTGAAATGATTGAGGAGCCGCGTATCAGCAAGCTCGATTTGACAACCGGCCCGATGGCAATCACCGGTTCGACAAGGATGCAGGCCACGACGGCTGAATTGTTCGTTGTCGGCAGTGCCCTTGAAATAGCTTTGGTGCGTTTCCTGCGGAAGCGGCTGTCGCCGATGCAGGCGGCAAAATTAGGACTTAAGGAGCGCCAAGCCGGTGATTACCTCGGACTATTGTCTAAGCTTCTGGAGCAGCTTTCAAGCCCTCGGGTGGTCGATACGTTAGCTCGTGCGACAAGATTTGAAGAAAGCGTCTATCGCTGCCGAGGCCTTGTAACATATATGGCCGATTCATTCCTGTTAGACGTATTGACAGATACCACTGAGCGCTCTCCAACGTTTATGCTGCCGGCCTTTCGAAAATATGGAGATAATCGCTCTCCAAGCTCGTGGGCCTTTGTAAAAGACCCATTCCGTACCACTGAAAAGGCCTGGCATGAACTGCTGCAGCGTGAACCCAGAGGTCTGAAGTGGGGGCGCAAGGTTTATGAACAATTGAACGCACCGGGCGGTCTAAAGGCCCAGCCACTGCCGACAGGCATCCTGCGGACAAAACTTGACAATTCCGAGATATACAAATTTATGATAGGCAACGAACCCGACCCTTCCCGTACTGATGCACCTGGCTCAGCATTGGTAGTGGTAACTGCCGGATGTGAAACAAACCATCTGATTCGCACAGCCTTGCAGAAATTTGGCTCGCAGTACGAGAAAACAGCTGTACTTGTCGTGGGGTCAGCGAATGCTGCCGCCCCCACCGACCTGTCGCGACTTGGCTCCGCCACCTGTGCCTGCGCCACCTGTGTCGAGGCAAACACAGGTGCAGGCAAGCGAGCCACGGCGGGCGAAACATTCCTGTTTCCATGCAGTCTCGCCGATTCGCCGTTGCAGTTGTGGCATCATCTTGCCGTTAAACTTATTCTGAATACACTTTCTACTGCAACGATGGTTCGCATGGGTCGGGTCATCGGTAATGCAATGGTCTGGCTGTCGCCGAGTAATAAGAAACTTATAGACCGTGGCTCGCGCCTGATTGCTCAACAGGCAGAGTGTAGTTACGAGCAGGCCTGCATCGCCCTGCACGAAGCGATGGAAGAAGTGGAATCGGGGCAGCGGCAAGGCCAAGAGGTCCCCTCGCCTGTTGCTTTAGCCATAGAGCAGCTCCAAGGTAAAAGAGGAAAATCCTGATAGTTGGCTTGGCCGACTTTCCACAGGTGATTCAATCCGGGTATATAAGATATTTGGTAACCGGTCAGTTATAGGTGGGAAAGGGTGGATTATGACGAGTCAAACTTAAAAACGGCTTTATAGATGTCGATATCACCCTGTTCGGCAAGCTTGTCCAAGGCAGATTTTAAAGCACCCGTTACATCCACCGTTGTTTTCTTCAGTGTGTGCAGTACCGTCATTAGAATCTCACGGGTTTTGGCTCCGGCATCAGATTGAGAACCAAAGCTGATTTTCCTTGCAATAACCAGCGGACGTAGTTCTCTCTCAGCCAGGTTATTATCCGCTGGAACATTGCGATCTTCGGCCCAACGATAAAGTCTGTCGGACTTTTCACGAAATATATCCTGGATTTTCTGAATGGCTGGATGTCTGGCCTGACCATTGGTGATATCGATAATTTCGTTTTTGATTTTAGCCGCCTGCCGTTTGAATTGTTTCTCTGTAATGTCCAACGTTCTAAGGCTTATTGCGTTGGTCAACTGCGGTGCCAATACCTCAACAAAAGATTTGATTTCTGCATTTTCAGGAAAGTCCTTTTCCAAACCTTTGACAGTCCGCAGCAGGTGAGCATAGCAATACTGAATTGAGCAGGGCATTTTGTTGTAGCCGTTATAGCGATCCACTACCAAAACTCCGGGCACTGGTTTTTCACCGAAAATTTCTCTCGGTACGCTTGCAGAGCGAGTCCTGCGAACCCTGAAGATACTGATTTTGGGCGTGCAAAATAACCATGCATAGCCATTATTGCCATCTGTTCGCCAGCCTGTCTCGTCAGCATGTTTGACCTCAGAGTCCCGATAGACCTCTATCAATGCATCCGGAACGTCTTTCAATCTTTTCGAGAGCTGGTGCATTGCATCAACAAGGCTGCTGTAGCCAATGCCTGTCTGCTTTTCTATCTGACCTAACGTGTTGCCATAAATATAATGCTGAACTGCTACATACGCCAAAAGTTGATTTGAGTATAAGCATTTGGCAAGAACACCCGGCGGCCTGGCACTGATAATCTTTTTGCATCTGGGACAGCGTTTACGTTCCAGATAGTAAACTACCTTC
>JBDRTM010000277.1:0-2969 GCA_043824065.1 Planctomycetota bacterium
ATCCGTCAGCGAGCCTTTGCACTCTGAAAACGAACGCTTGCCTACCGTGTCAAAAATAATGTCATAGGTCTTGCTGTTTTTGGTAAAATCCTCTTTGGTGTAATCAATCACCTGATCGGCTCCCAAAGATTTTACCCATTACAAATTAGTGGTACTGCATACCCCGGTCACCTTAGCCCCGTAATACTTGGCAAGTTGTACCGCCGCAGCGCCAACCGATCCGGACGCGCCATAGATCAGCACGGTTTGTCCACTCTGGATCTTGCCCTTATCCCTCAGAAAAGGCAGCGCGGTTAATGCCCCATTCGGAATGCTGGCCGCATCCTCATAGCTCATATTGACTGGTTTGATGGCCAGCGCTCCGTCTTCAGGCATACATTTGTATTCAGCATACGCGCCAAACGAGTCTATGCCAAATACTTTATCGCCTGACCAAAATCGGGTCACGTCTCTGCCTATAGCTTCAATCTCCCCGGCCAGCTCTTGCCCCAGTATCGGGTTTCTGGGTTTCAAAAAACCGTTAAAACCTGGGGAAGCTCTCATATCTGGGTCCTCTTTTACGACTGTTGTCGCATATATTTTAATCAGCACCTCATTATCTTTGGGCGTGGGTTTTTCTACCTCTTGGAGCTGAAGAACATCTGGCGGGCCAAATTTTGTGTATACAATCGCTTTCATTTTTATATTATTCCTTATTGCTTGATAGTGGTCATTTTCATCTCTAACCATCAGCTTGCCTCAATTGAAGCTGGTTGTTGATCCTTTGGACCTGTGATTAGGAGCCACAAGATACATAAAATTTCCGCAATAATTGCGATGGTCATCCATAGGGAGGTTATCGCTTTGTAGTTCAGATGTAAGAAAATTGCAGAGAGGTATCCGGCACTGCTAAGGAAATTGAATAGATAGCCAAAACACCCGACCATCAGCAAAACGCCCAGCGTTTTAGGGATAAAGCCCGAACCCGACTTGAATACAAGCAGCCCGAGGGGGAACATCCAAAGGCCAAAGAAAATATAGCTGATGAAGAACCCTTGTTCAAACAAATCGAGGAATACCATCGCCAGCGCTTGTAACTGGGCCGGCTCAAAGGCCGAGAGGTATGCGGCACCGCTCAAGAGCAGGATGGGGGCAAACTTGAGCATTTCGAGGTAGGCTAAGGGGACACTGGCAATAATGAATATGACCATCAGCCTGACCAGGTCCTTGTCCACTGATTTGAACAGCTTGTATAGGGCATTGGCTAAAAACAAGAAACAGATTGTGCAGATAAGATTGCTCATGATGCCGAGACGGAATAGCCGCTCAGATGTCAGAATGTTATTGACTGTGGCCGCGGCATCGCCGGACACATAAAGTTTTGGGGTTACAAACATCGTGTTGAAGGAACCGAATATAGCCACGAGCAGATACCACAATCCTGCAATCCGAGCGGTCTTTTTGTTTGAATTCATTTCTTTTCTCCTTTTTGTGTCCTTTCTCGACATACCGGTGATCCGTATTCTGTGTATACGATCGCTTTCATAGATATTTCCCTTTTTAGTGGAAAACGAAATTTATATTGAAAGAACAGCTTTCACGATAAGCCACAAGTCAGTCGGTTTTGCACTAAACCTATCGTTAAACAAGATTGCTACAGCTATAACGTACGCGAAAGATCCAATAACAACGCCGATTTGCAGTAACGACGTTTTCTGAATCTCTTGTTTTGCCTTTACATCACAAATTTCACCCGGACAGTATTGAGTTTTTTCTTTATGAAACATTGGATAAAATTTACATCCTAAACAAATTCCAAACACAGATTCAAAGAATAAGAATATTAGGCAGGTTTGACAGATAATAAAATTAATGAGGCTATCTGAATTCATCACAACTATTAGAAGGAACATGATCGATGCTAAAACCAGACCGATTGTCCAGGCAAACTTTTTTTGAGCAGCGCCCACATATTCGGGATTTTGTTTGCCAACAATCAAACGCCCAATTATTAATGTAGGAGAATATTTAGGACTAATAAACACGCGTACTATGAAATCTGTAAGGAAGATCGTGTTAAAATACTTTAGCAGGAGATAATTATCTTTAAATATAACGAGTATCCAGGACCAGAACAAAACTAAAAATAGTATTCCTGCCGATGCTCTTATTTCTCGCTCGTTTAAAACAGGGATGTTATAACCTTTTACGGTTTCCCCAAATTGTTTTGCTTTATTCATTTTTTCTCTCCTTTTTATGTCATTGTCTTTTTACATTTCAAAATTGGAGAGGTTGAGAGTCAACCTCTCCAATACTCTTGTTTGCTGTTGAAACTTGAAGCCGAAATGGCTGTTGGTATTACGCTGCCCGGCTTGGGTTGTTGCGCAAAAGAACGATGCCCAGCCAGACGAACCAGATGATTTGGCTCAAGCCAAAAATCCCGACCATCCCCTCGGTCAATCCTGGGATAAGGGAGATGATGCCCACCGCGCCGACCAACAAGCCGAGGATATTCAGGCCCTTGGGAAGCCGGCCAGCCCGCAGCGCGGCCAGGCTGACCAGCAGCGCCCAAAGGCCGCCCAGGATTTCGCCATTGCCGTTGCCCAGCCCGCTTGCCACAGATTCAATTCCCTGCCAGGTCAACGCAGCCTGGGCCGGGTCTATGGCATAGAGCGCGATGACAGGGGCGATCCCGGCATTCGCGACCATGCCGCTGGCGATCAGCGAGCCAGCCCAGATAATCCCAATCACGGTTGCCACCTGCATGATAGCCGGTGCGCCGGACTTCAACCGGTCGTACAACGCCAGCGACAGGACAATCAGAAATACGCCAAAGAACACGTACATGAGCAGGTTGGTCGAAAAGGTGACCATCTGCATTTCGACGAGCAGGGCCACCTTTTGGGCTGGGTCGGTTATGCTTGGGTAGTCCAGAACGACGAGAAAGATAACCATTCCGATCAGGTAGGCGACTGCCAGATACAGCGCGG
>JBDRTM010000278.1:0-9251 GCA_043824065.1 Planctomycetota bacterium
TGCAAAATTGAGGTTAGGCAGAAGACTTGAAAAAACTATAAATATCGAGGAGATACAAAATGGGCAGTTTTGCGGATTATTGGGAAAACGAAATTTTAGACCATCTTTTTGGCAAGGGATTATATAACGCCACTTTGGGAACTGGTGGAACTTACCCTGATGTTACGATTTATGTGGGGTTATCAACTGCAGAACCACTCGATGACAGTTCGGGATTAGCCGAGCCAAGTGGCAATGCTTATGCACGAGTTTCGACCACTGGTGCTGACTGGAACACTGCATCTGGTGGGACACTCGATAACGCCAATGAGATTACTTTTCCAGAGGCTACCGGTAGCTGGGGGACAATAACTCACTTTGCCTTATTCGACGCAGCAACAGGTAGTAATATGTTGGCCTATGGGGCATTAAGCACATCTAAGACTATCGGCAGTGGGGACACGGCTAAATTTGCCGCAGGCGATTTAGATGTATCGTTAGATTAAGTCCCCGCCGTTTAGCTTCGCAAAACGAAGCTGCGGGGAAAGGAGGTTAACTAATGGCGACTATAAGTAAGAATTGGGCTTCTCAGAGTCAAATAATAGGTACTGGCGACGGCTACGTAACCCTGTCCGGGACTACGGAGTCGTTCTCTTCGGATGTCGACTTGGAAACAAACGGCTACGAGGGAGCTCACATCATTATCGAAATCAACTACGATGCTACTCCGACCGACCAGGTCAAGATTAAGCTATACGGATCCCTCGATGGTGTCAACTATGATGATACGCCCATCTGGGAGATGCAGGGAGATAAGGGCGTTGACCCCCAGCAGCTTAGCTTCATTATCAAGGACCTTGCACATTTTAGAATTGGCGCTCAGCAGACTGGCTCTACCGACAGCCACGATGTGAGGGCATACGTCCAATCGTGGAACTATGCCTCTTCATAGCCGAGCAATGACAGATGCCACAGCTTAAACCCACAAGAGGAATTCGTTTAAATAGAGGTCATCCCCTCAGTAGAGGCCTTGCTGGTTATTGGCTATTCAACGAAGGCTCAGGCAATAAAGCCTTTGATTTGAGCGGGAATGGTAATGATGGGACTATCGTTGGAGCGATTTGGAGTAGTGGAAAGTTTGGGTCTGCTATTTCATTGCCTGGAACTGATGAGTATGTAAACGTTCCTGATAAAGATATTTTGGATATGTCAGCAGCGTTGTCTATAGTTGCCTTAATAAATCCGACAGTTGTAAATTCTGCTGATAGTATTGTTTCTAAATATGATAGTCTTGTTCTTGCCAATCAGCGTAGCTGGGCACTTACGATAAATAATACAGGACTGCTTCGTTTTGCTGGTACGGATAATGGCACGTCAGCTAATTATTGGAGTGTAACCACAAATAATACTGTTATTAGTGCAAATCTGTGGCAAACTGTAGCAGTAGTATACAGCGGAGCGAATACAAATGTAGACTTACACGTTAATGGCGTTGAAAAGGCATCCTCTGTTGATGTTAAACCTGTTACATCTTCATTACATATTGGGACTGCTCCATTAGACATAGGAGCTGCACACAGTGGTACTGCAAATTATTTTCCTGGTAAAATAGGTTATGTAATGATTTTCAACCGTGCCCTATCCGCTTCTGAAATTGCCTTACTCTACCGAGAGCCGTTCTGTATGTTTGATAGGGTTTGGAGACCTGGGTTGATAGACGGCCAAATCGTTGAACTTGCGGGCACTTCCACGGCTTTGTCGTCCCTGAGCGCGATAGCAAAAGCATCGCGAAAAGTCGGTGGAACTGCAGCAGGTACCTCTGATGTCGCGGCACAACTAAATTCGATTCGCAGCTTACTAGAGGTCGAAAGGGATTGGTTAAGAGAAGCACTTTTTAATGGAATGACTGCTAATGCTTTTAAGCTTGGTACGACCTTGAGTTTGGGCTGGTTCTGGGTTCGTGTTGCCGGCTGCTCTGTGCTCTACCGCGGCTCCAGTATGGGAGAAATAGATTTTGTGAATATATTGGCTGTTGCTGAGAAGAATGCTCTTGAAATCTCACCATCGAGCTACATTTCACACAACAGCAGTTCGACATACTTTTACGTTGTTCGTCGATTTAACAATTGTGGCTATCAGGAACGTACCTTAGCTGCTTCGGTGAAGGTTTCAATAGAATCAAACGGTGAGCTGGCGGAGCCGCAACCAAACAAAGTTTTCGATTCAGGAGCCGAGCTCGTAGATGGCAACAAGATACAGCTTGTTTGGTACTATTGCCTCCTCGAACAAAAGTCGCAACCGATGCGTTTCAATGTTTATTATGACGGTCGGACAGGACAAATTGACTATGAAAACCCTCTTGCCATAATTAGTTATAAGGGGCGAAAGTTTTACAGCTACCAAAGTGGTGCACTCGAAGCGGGCAGGTACTTGTTTGCTATAAGGACTGAAGACGCCAGCGGTATAGAGAATAGTTCTTTAGCGCGGCTGAGAATCCAATTCAACACCACAAATCCCAACGCGATTGATATTTTAAGCGTCGAAGGAGTCTGACACACGGACAAAAAAACGGATTTGGTGCATACGAAATCCCCAGTGAAACTGGGGTCTAAAAATAAGATACACAATACGATATACAAGATATGAAACTATGTCTAACAGAATCGACTTTTTCCAATCAGCACAAACACGACTGGCACTTCCGGCAGCTTCGATTTCAATTTTGGTCGATGGGACGTTGTGTCCGGTGCTGGAGCCAATAGAGATTATACGCAGTGGCTGGCCTGAATTTAGCTGGGCCAGATTGGCTTATAATCCTGCTGCGTACCCAGATTCCGGCTTGACAGCTGCCGAAGAGATCGAGACCTTATTTGCTATGGGAAAGACTGTTTGTATCCGGCAATACTTTAACGGTGTCCCGCCAGGTGCAGCAGCTTTTAGTCTCCCAATCTTTTGCGGTCAAATAGAAAACTTCGATACAAAGTTGGCGCCTGACGGTGAAAAAGTGGAAGTAGTAGCGAGAGATTTCAGCGCAAATTTAAAGCGGGTCTCAGTCTATGGCCAGCGTCTGGCGGATGCAAGCAATTCCATTGTGTTTTTGGCTGGTCTTGATACAACATTTAATCCGGATGGCAAGGCCAATGCCAATCCAGAACCAATACAAGTTAATGGCAAGAGCTACACAAGCTTTTGTGCTGAACCATCGCAAGGCAAACTCTGGAGCTATGCAGAAGTAATTGATTATCTGCTTTGTGAATATTTGATGACCAATCAATTACAAATGCCAGGGATAGGTCAATTGAAAGTATTGACCGAGAACCAAATAGTTCGAGACCTCGACGTCACGGGATTAAACCTGATAGAGGCTTTGCACCGATGTTGCGAAAGGATCGGCTTAAGTTTCCAGTTCGTCCCTCGACCTGTACCGACCGGGCCTGACCAGGCGATCGTGTTCCATAAAAGCGGCGCAGGCAGAGTCGTTGAGTTGAATTGTCAGCAAACTGGCGAGCAGATCAGCATCTCAAAGACGAACATCGCAAGCTTGCACAATAGAAGGAATTTTTGGCCAATAACGCACAAATATATTGGTCAAGGCGACTTCAAAATTGTGGAATCGACTTTTGATTTGATAAAGGCCTGGGATGGGAGTCTTGAGGACATCAACTATGATAAATTCTCGCCTTCGACCAATCCTGATTTCTATCAGGTAAAAGATGTATATCGCAAATGGTGCCTTAACGAGGCGGGGAACTACAGTGGCGCTCCATATAATCAAGGTGATGCGTTTGACTTTTCCAAAATTTTCGGCAGCAGTGATTTCGCTCGTCGCCGCAGGCGCTTTTGGCCAACTTTGACCACCGACAAACAGGGAAAGTCATTAGGTTATTTCCTGCAGGTATCTTTCGATGATGGCTTGCACTGGTGGCAGTACCTTCAAGCTTTTAATATCCTGCTCGATGAGTGTGGAGTGTGGCTCAGCAGTGACCAGCTCGACGTTGATACCTGGGTGGCGGCGCTGAAGGGAGTGTTGAAATTCAGAATAACTGCCTCGGTAATCAGTGATGAGAGATTAACTTGTATAGTTACCGATGGGCCTGTCAATTCAACAGTTCCTGTGGTTGAGCAGATTATTATGCTACCCCGTCAGTTCAAGTATCGCAAAGTTTCGGACCAGAGCATCTTCGCAGACCCTTATGATGAGACGCTCGGCACTGCGGACGAGGTCGATGATACTGATGCTTTGTATGAGTTTGTCCGGCACAGGGCAGTGGTTTCGTCCGAGACCATCGAGACCATTGATATACAAACACCGAATCTTGTGTTCGATTACAAAGTCGGCGACAGAGTAAGCGCAAGTCCCGAAAGCAGAGACTTGTTAGCCTGCAGGAGCGATAATCGAAGCAGAATCTGGATAGAACGAGTGCGGATGGATTTTGAAAAACAGTGTACGAATTTGAAAATCGTTCGACAAAGGGGCTGAGAGTTATGGGCAGTGGAGCAAATATTGTAGATGGCCAACAGATACTGGAAAGACTTGCTCGTCAAGGCTCCGAGCAGATTCAGGAAATATCCGTTGTCACTTCACCCGGCGCCAGGACGGCTGCATGGGCCGTAAAGGTCAAAAGTCATTCGTCATACAATGTCTATAATGTCATCGCAGTAGTGATAGGTGATGCCGGCTCGATACCGGTTGAAATAGGTGGACAAACCCAGGCGGTCAATCTGGCTGAATCGTTTCAGCAACAGGGAACGCTGCCGGCTGGGACGTATGCAGCAATGTTTAGAGTAGGCGACAAGAACGTATTCCACGTTAAACCGTGACCGTTGTCCCGTGACCAGAGCGACGAGTTACAAACCATCAAATACGAGGTAAGTGATGCCTGAGGTGAATTCCAAATCGTGGCAGTTTAATCGGCAGATAAATGTTTCTGTGCTGGTTCAGTTGGTGCTTTTGGCTTCTTTGATTGTGGGCAGTTGGATCAATTTGCAGAGACAGCTTGATTTGTTACAACGTGATGTGAGTATGCTGTTGCAATGCCAAAAGAATTTTGAACAAAAGCTTGAGTCGCTTTGGAGCAAAAGCATTTCATACGAATACCGACTTCGAGCAATTGAGAAACAAATATCTAAAGCTAATTCAGATGTAGTTGGCGATTCTTTTTAATATTACAGAAAAGGTGGGACATTATGAAAAGGATTTTGATGATACTTACTCTTCTGTGTTGTTTATCGGCTGGCTGCGATAGTTTGCGTTTTGCGCCGACCGAGGCACAAAAGCAGAATGCCTGGCTGCACAACCGCACAGCAATAATGGCAGCCGAAACTGCAAAAGTGGAAGATACCTCGGAAAAACTGCAAGCACTGACGCAGTTGAGCGAAGTGCAGAGTCGAGCGTTTAGTTCTCATTATGGTCTCCCAAAAGAATTTCCCCAGGCCGAAACTGCTGAAGATGTCCTTGCCGAATCGAATTGGCAGCTTGCCCGTACTGCTTTGCAGCAAGGAGCCGAACGGCCTGATGCCTGGGAAGTTGCCGACTCTATACTGGAGCTGGGTATTGGGATTTGTGCGTTGCTTGGTGGAGTTTATGGAACAAGAGCGGTTGGATTCTTAAGACAAGCAAGGACAAAATCGAAAGCCCTGCATGAGATTATTGCCGGCAACGAACTTTATAAAAAGCACAACGAGTCTTCTGCTTCTGCATTCAAACAAGCCCACCAGAACCAATCACCCCAAACCCGCCAAATCGTTGCGGAAATGAAAACCAATGCGTAATGACTCATCGAGTGGTTTTAGAGATTCTTCCCCTTCAGCTAATTCAGGGCTAAAGGTTAGTATTCCTTATGAACACGATGAACAGGGAAGTTCGATTGTAGATAAGAAACGACGGACTTCCGAGCCGGTACGGATAGGCGAGATTCTGCCTGCTGTTATGCTGGATATCGAAAAGAGGATGCAACGGCACTATCGAGTAGAAGTTGGTATTGATATAGCCGATTATACTATTAAAGAGTAGATTGGGACAGTTTACCTTTCAAAATAACGGTAAAAATCCTTACGATGTCCGACTCTTACGACAAGAACAAGGACAAGGACCTGTCTTTCTTTAACTGTGTAAGCTATGCGGAAATTGCCCGAACGGATCTTGAAGAACTCAGGCTTGCTTTTTATTGGATTGCCTTTACTATAAGGATCTTGGGCTAAAGAAGAGATTTTGTTCATTATTTGCCGTTGATTCTTTTTAGCCTGTTTCCTTATAAAATCAGCGGCTGTATCTGCAATCTTAATCTTGTAAATCTTCCCTGATTTAGCCATTCGTCATTACTGTTTACAATCCAAGTTCTTTTTTGAGACTGCCGAAGTTAATAAACTTGCCTTTTTTCAATGCTTCCTTAGCAAGCTCTAAATCCATCTGGTCTTCAAGCTGTTCGAGCAGCTTCATATCATCGATTGAGACAACAGCGAATAATGGTTTGTTGTTGCGTTCAACACAAATCCGCTCTCCTGCATAAGCAACTTTATTAGCATACTCTGATATCTCTGAACGAAATTCGCTTACTTTTACAACTGTCATTGCCTTTGCCCTTTTAAAGTACATCTTGTACGTTTATATCTATTCGTACAAATTGTACAAAATGTTCAGGTAAAAGTCAATCTTTTTGCAGAAAAAACTTTAGTAACGCTATTTTTTATTAAAAAAGCCTGTTTTTAGCGTGATAAGGAAGGATTTCTAAGCCAGAAAACCACTTAAACTGTTCGTTTATAACGCCATCAATTGATCATATTAGGTCCACATAAAAATCCTCTGAGCCGATGCGGATAGGCGAGGTTTTGCCTGTTGTCATGCGGGATATCCAAATGCGGATGCACCGGCCTTCTCGAGCATAGCAAGCACTTTCGAAGTTGACGACGATGAACGAATATGCTATTCTGCCCTCGTAATGAGAGTCGAATCTTTCACAGAGAAAGTATCATGAAAGAAGAGAATTTCTTGCGTTAAGTTCAGACATTCTTAGAGGCCTTTTAATGCGAAGTTCCGCACAAACCCAGCCGATAGAGACAACCGCAAAAGAATCGAAAAAGCCGTTCAAGATTTCCTTAGCTCAGTGGTCTTTCCATAGAAGGCTTTTCGGCCGGCAGGAGCCGAAATTAGACAACCTCGATTTTGCAAAAGAGGCCCACAGTTTTGGCATCAACGCGGTCGAGTACGTTAACATATTCTTTAAGGACAAGGCCAACAATACCACGTACCTGGCTGAGATGAAAAAACGCGCAGAGGACCTCGGCGTCAAATCGCTGCTGATTATGTGCGACGATGAAGGTGGTCTCGGCGACCCGGACCGACGCCTCCGTACCCAGGCCGTCCGCAACCATCATAAATGGGTCAGAGCCGCAAAATACTTAGGCTGCCATTCAATCCGTGTCAACGCCTACTCGAAAGGCTCATACGACGAACAGCTTAAATTTGCCGCCGATGGTTTGCGAGGCATCAGCGAGTATGCCGCCGAACACAAGCTTAACGTCGTTGTCGAAAACCACGGCGGATTATCATCCGATGGCGACTGGCTGGCCGGCGTTATCAAAAAGGTTGACCTGCCAAATTGCGGGACGCTGCCTGACTTCGGCAATTTTCCGCCGGATGCCGACATTTACAACTCCGTCGAAACGATGATGCCCTATGCTAAGGCAGTCAGCGCCAAGAGCTATGACTTCGACGAAATGGGCAATGAGACAAAGATTGACTACTACCGAATGATGAAGATTGTCCTTGATGCCGGCTACAAAGGCTACGTCGGCATCGAGTACGAAGGCGAAAGACTCAGCGAAAACGATGGTACCTTAGCAACTAAACGGCTGCTGGAAAAGATTCAAAAGCATCTTATGAATGTTTGAAACGAGCATCGAGTATGATTGTCGGCGTACTAACAACTCATTTATCTTTGCAGGGGATAACTTC
Source organism: Planctomycetota bacterium (assembly GCA_043824065.1). Taxonomy (GTDB): domain Bacteria; phylum Planctomycetota; class Phycisphaerae; order Sedimentisphaerales; family Anaerobacaceae; genus NIOZ-UU13. The sequence continues at coordinate 7,934 of JBDRTM010000278.1, forward strand.
GCTAAAGGGAAAAAGAAGTATCATTAAAAGCCTGATCGGCCGATTGAAGAGCAGGTTCAATATCTCCATCTCAGAAGTTGACCATCAGGACAACAAGACCAGTGCTGTCATCGGTATATCAATAGTCAGCAACGACACCCACTTCATAGATCAGCAGTTTGACGCCATTATAAATTTTATGCGCAACGATGGCCGATTCTACCTTGGCCAAATCGAGCGGGAAACGTTCTCGTAAAATCAGCGTCTCGTGAACTTATCAAATACTGAGATTACGGGCAGGGCGTTGCCGTCATCATCAAACATGCCTCTTCTTCGAAGACCTCCCATGACCGCGGGCTCCCACCAAAATACGCCTTTGCCTCTGTTGTAAGGAGTGTTAAGAACAACTCGATTTACCTCATCCAGAAACTGTCTCTGTCCTTCAGGGGTCTCCGGAAAAGGTGCTTTCTTATTTTTGTATTCGGCCGGTCTCCAGTTGTAGGCCGCCTCCACAATGATAATGTCCTTCTGGTACTCGTTTGCCATGAAGATCATATTATCCCTGAGTTCAAGCAAAGTACCGTGCCACCACGGGTAGTAGGACTGCCCAATGATATCGTAGTCAACGCCATAGGAGTGCCACTTGTCAAAGAAGGCCTTTGTCCGGTTCTTGCTGCCGCCCTTATCGATATGGACCATAATCAGGGGACGTTGACAGTTGCCTCGGCCGGCATCGACACCATTAATCCCGGCCTTCATCAGCTCTGCAAAGTTGTCCCAGTTACCGGGCAGTTTACCGTCCGGCCAAAGCATGCCGTTGGAAACTTCGTTACCAATTTGGACCATGTCCGACAGGGCATTGGCATCCCTAAAGGCAATGATCATGTCCCGGGTATATTCAAACACCGCCTGCACCAGTTCCGCGTGTGATTTATCCTCCCAGGCCTTGGGTATATATTGTTTGCCTGGATCGGCCCAGGTATCGGAGTAGTGGTAATTCAGTAAAAACTTGAAACCAAGTTTCTTCGCTTCTTTAGCCAGGGCGATGGTGTATTCCAAATTGTTCGGCAGGCGCGTGGGAGTGTGGAACAATCGCAGCCGAATCCAATTGTAGCCGTGCTCTTTAAATATCTGAAGGCCCGGCTTGCCTTCGCCATTGTCCTTGAACACAACTCCCCGATCCTCAGCCTGCTTGAGAAAGGAAAGATCAGCACCGATGGCGTAATCTGCTGCGCAGGTTAATCCACAAACAGAGGCCTGCACCACAACCCAGACTATGACTATCATAGACAGTGAAACCTTGTTAAGTTTATTTTTCCTTTTCATTATTTTCGCCATT
>JBDRTM010000279.1:0-8561 GCA_043824065.1 Planctomycetota bacterium
GAAGCTGGTATCGAAACTGGAGGCTGGAAGCCCGAGCCTCGAGTTTCCAGGGCGAGCATCAATACGAGCATCGACAACCTTAAACGAAATTGGTTATTGGATACGAGCATCGACAACCTTAAACGAAAACTGCACTTTAGGCACTCCAAACTTTAGGCATTTTAGTCACTTTTCCCAAATCAGGCTTTTATCCTCACAAAGACTCCCGCCGGAACGACTAAACGGTTCAACACTTCAACCGTTCGGGCGTTCGCCTCGTGAATATCAATCAGACGTTTATGAGTCCTCAATTCGAACTGCTCACGCGATTTCTTGTCGATGTGCGGACTGCGCAAAACTGTATATCTTTCAACACGTGTGGGCAGAGGCACCGGACCACTGACACGGGCATTGGTCTTTCGAGCGTGCTCCACTATTTCCTTGGCGGATGCATCAAGAGCCCTGTGGTCGTAGGACTCCATCTTAATTCTTATTCTTTCAGTTTCAGCAGCCATAGCGTTCCTCTAATCAAGCCTATAAAGGCTTGAAGTATATCAACTTAAACAGCGAAAAACAAAAAATCCGCTTTTAGCCTATACTTTTTCTGCTATAAGCCAAACCTATCTTATTTGATTTCTGGCAGGAAAGGCCCTTTAATTGATTATTGTTCGCTGAGTTGTTTTTTGCGATTTCGTCCTTCAATAATCAATTATCAAATTAGCCTTCCTTTAAGGATTCGGGTTCGGGCCAGCTACAGCCCATCCTAAGCCACGCGCTGGCTCTTAGGACACCCCTAAGTCTAAAAAGAGTTAATAAACCATCCCTGACCATAAAATCACAGGTATGCCACAGCCCAACTAAAACTTTCGCAAAGCCATCCTTGGCAATGCTCGCTACGGCTGAAAACCCGTAAAGTTATCACATAAATCAATTGCTGTCAATAAAATGTCGATAAAAATTCTCGATAAAATTTAAAATATTTACATTTTTTTAAAAAATAATTTGCTTGGCAATCTGTTCCGGAACCTTTTCATAGCTCAACGGCTCCATAGTAAATGTTCCCCTGCCGGCTGTTACACTTCTTATTTCGCTGGAATATCCAAATAATTCCACCAGCGGTGCCTTAGCATCAATTACCTGCATATTTCCATGTACATGACAATTAGTGATTAGCCCCCTTTTTGCAAGCAAATTACCCTGCACAGCCCCAAAATTGATCTGCGGCACTACTATCTGAAGCCTCATCACCGGCTCAAGTAATACCGGTTCTGCCTCTTTTACTGCCTTTTCAACCGCAATTGCAGCGGCTTGCTCAAAAGCAAGCCCCGAAGAATCCACAGAATGGAACGAGCCATCGATTAACTTAACTTTAATTCCCACAATAGGATAGCCCGATAATACTCCGCTGCCTAAAGCATCTTTGCTGCCATTTTCAACATTAGAGATATACTCTCTCGGCACCGCATCGCCGGGGGCCTCGTTGTAGAACTCAATATCACGGCTCCAATGGCCGTCCTTGGTCAAAAGCGGCTCAACCTGCAAAACAACATGCCCGTATTGGCCGTGACCGCCTGTCTGCCGTATAAATTTGCCCTCGGCCTGGGCCGATTTTGTGATAGCTTCCTTGTAGGCGACCCGTGGTTTGCCGACTCTGACGTTGACTCCTTTGTCTTTTACCAGCTTGTGCTGAAGTATCTCTAAGTGCAATTCTCCCATTCCGCTAATGATTGTTTGGCCCGTCTCACCGTCTATCTTACATTCAAAAGTCGGGTCCTCGCGCTTCAAGTCGGCCAGCGCATCGGCCAATTTCACCTTTTCTGCAGCGGTTCTGGGCTCTATCGACATATTAATAACCGTCTGTGGAAACGTAATGCTTGGCAGGCAAACCGGTTTTTTGGGGTCGCAAATCGTATCGCCTGTAAGTGTCTGTTTCAGCCCTACAACTGCGACAATATCGCCGGCACTGGCTGAGTCCAAAATCTTCCGCTCCTTGGCGTGCATCTCAAATATCCGGGTGATATTCTCACGCTTGTTGCGGTTTGTATTCAGAATCCTTCTGCCGGACTTCAATTTGCCCTGATAAATCCTTAGAAAGTTCAAATCGCCGTGCACATCGCTGGTAATTTTGAACGCCAGCGCTACCAGGCTGCCATTTGGGTCGCACTTGATGGATATTTCCTTATTTTTATCGGACGGTTTGTGCCCGGCCAGGACCGGCTTGTCTAATGGAGAAGGCAGATACGCTAAGACGCCGTCAAGCAGCCTTTGCACACCAATATACTTCAAGGCAGAGCCAACAAATACCGGATGAAGCTTGTTGCTCAGGGTTCCTATTCTAATTGCTCTGGTAATTATTTTAATATCGACCGGCCTATCGTGAACATAGCTGTCCATCAGCTCGTTATCGTATTCGGCTGCAAGCTCAATCATCTGGTGTCTTTGCTGCTGAGCAGTTTGTTTCAACTCCGAGGGAATTTCAGTTTCCTCAAAAGTCGCTCCCATCTTTTCAGCCTTATAGAAAACCGCCTGCATCTTTATCAGGTCTATCACTCCGGCGAAAGAGTCCTCGGCACCAATGGGAATCTGCATTAAAATCGGATTGGCAAGCAGCTTATCGCGAATACTGTCAACAGTCATCTCAAAATCGGCGCCCACTTTGTCCATCTTATTCACAAAGCAAAGACAGGGCAGGTCGTATTTTTGTCCCTGTCTCCAGACGGTTTCGCTCTGGGCCTGCACACCTTCGCTGCCGTCAAAAACCGCTACAGCACCGTCGAGAACGCGCAACGACCTTTCGACTTCAGCAGTAAAGTCAATATGGCCCGGGGTATCGATAAGATTGATTTCAAAATCCTTCCAGGGACATTTTGTCGCCGCTGAAGTGATAGTAATGCCTCTTTTTTGCTCCTCTTCCATAAAGTCCATAACAGCCGTACCGTCGTGGACCTCTCCCATTTTGTAAGTTTTGCCCGTATAGAAGAGAATACGCTCGGTTACCGTCGTTTTGCCGGCGTCGATATGAGCCATAATCCCGATATTGCGTAATTTTTCCAATGCACCCGACATTATTCGTATCTCGTATTACGACCACATGTCATTCTAAATCCTTCGCTTCGCTCGAGGACAGGCTCCGCGCAGCGAAGTGAATCCCGATACAACGGGACTCTTCGTCACCCAGATTCTTCGCTCGCGCTCAGGATGACAAAAAGGGCACCCGAGTTCCCAAACGCATTTTTTTTGCGTTTCGGACACCTTCACGATATAAAAAAACTGCCACGGTTATTTTCATAAACACACCGTGGCAGTTATAAACGACAGATCTTACCAGGCAAAGTGGGCAAAGGCCTTATTGGCCTCTGCCATTCTGTGGATATTCTCCCGGGTGGTCATTGCACTACCGCGTTCGTTATAAGCATCTATCAATTCAGAAGCCAGACGCTCGCACATAGGTTTGCCCTTTTTGCCCCGGGCTGAGGCCAAGATCCATCTGAAAGCAAGCGACTGCTGACGCCTGACACTTACCTGCATCGGAACCTGATAACTGGCTCCGCCGATACGCTTGCTGCGAACTTCTAATAACGGCTTTACGTTGTTTATCGCCTTCTCGAATACCTCGAGGGCCTCAGCGTCCTTGACATTTTTGCCAATGATGTTCATAGCATCATAAAAGACTTGCTGGGCAGTGCTTTTCTTGCCGCCCCACATTAAACAGTTCACAAACTTGGAGACCAGCTTGCTGTTATATTTCGCGTCCGGCTTTAATTGTTGACTTGAAGCGGTAAACTTTTTAGCCATTACTTTCCTCGTACCTCGTATAAATCCTAAAATCTAAATCCGAAATACTAAACAAATACGAAATTCAAATATTCAAATGTTCAAATTTTCAAAACTGACAGCATTGCTGTCATTCTGAGCGAAGCGAAGAATCTCATCATTATCGTGTAACCCAGACCCTTCGCTGCGCTCAGGGTGACACAGAAGTGTCATTTTGGTAATTTGAATTTGTTTAGTGCTTAGAGATTAGGATTTAAGATTTACTCTTTTAACTATTTCGCCTTTTTTGCACCATATTTACTTCTGCCTTGTTTTCGATTAGCCACGCCGGCACAGTCAAGGACGCCACGGACGATATGATACCGCACTCCCGGCAGGTCCCTGACCCGACCTCCGCGAATCGTAACCGTGCTGTGCTCCTGAAGATTGTGGTCGATGCCCGGTATGTAAGCTGTAACTTCCTTCCCGTTGGTCAGCCGGACACGGGCGATTTTCCGCAAAGCCGAGTTCGGCTTTTTGGGCGTCTGTGTCCTCACTATCAGGCACACACCTCTTTTCTGAGGCGAACCGCTAATATCGGATACTCGCTTGCGGCCCTTCGATTTCGCCCGAGGACGTCTAACTAACTGATTTATTGTTGGCATAATTCTTGTCTCGTCTTTCGTATCTCATTATCGATAACTAATTGATTCCCAAAGCTTCCCTGACGGCGGCCTCAGCCTTGGCCTCGGCATCTTTGGCCTCCTTGATTTCCCTGGCCTCTTTGAATTCCTTCGGCAGCGGAGCTTCCACAAGGTGCTTGACCTTTATATCAAGATACGGCTTGAATGCCGTGCCGGCCGGTATCAGGTGGCCGAGTATCACGTTTTCCTTCAATCCGTGAAGCTCATCCACCCTACCCGCCAAAGCCGCTCCAGTCAAGACCTTAGTTGTTTCCTGGAAGCTGGCTGCCGCAATAAAGCTCTCCGACCACAGGGAAGCCTTCGTAATCCCCAAAAGCAATGTCTTAGCGGTTGCTGGTTTTGGTTTTCTGCCCGAGGCCCCGGCACCGCCAATCAATTCAACCTTTTCGTTAATACCAGCCAGCTCCTTCTTGTTGACAATTTGATCAACCTCTAAATCGGTCGCATCTCCAACATTGGTAATCTTGACGCTATTGGTCAATTTTTCATTCTCTTTTTTGAATACGAATTTATCAACGACCTCGCCCGGCAAAAATGGGCTGTCACCCACAGATTCAATTTCGATCTTTCGCATCATTTGAGCGCAGATAATTTCAATGTGTTTGTCGTTAATATTGACATTTTGTGAACGATAGACATTTTGAATCTCCTGTGTCAAATATCTCTGCAACGCCTCTTCGCCTTTAATTCGCAGAATATCGTGCGGCACAAGTGGGCCGTCCGTCAGGGCATCACCTGCTTCAGCCAAATCACCGGTGTGAACATTAAGGTGTCTGTCCCGCGGGACGTGGTGTTCCTTTTCCATTATCACCTTACCTTGTTCGGACTCGGAGCGAATTGTAATCGTCATTTTTCCCTTGCGTTTATCGCTTCGCAGCTCGACCCGGCCGCTAATCTCTGCCATTGCGGCAGGGTCTTTCGGTTTGCGCGCTTCAAATACTTCGGTAACTCTGGGCAATCCACCTGTGATGTCCTGAGTGCCGCCGGTAGCCCGGGGCTGATGAGCAAGCAATTGGCCTGCCTGAACACGCTGACCCTCGTTAACCTCGATTCTGGCCCCTGCAGGCAGGTAGTGAACGTCGAGTATCTTGCCTTCCTTGTCTTCGATAATGATTTGTGGATGCTTATCGCCTTTATGCTCGATTACGATGGGTCTGCCAACCTGCCCTTTTCGCTCTTCCTCAATTCCAATGGTCTCGCCTTCAATAATATCAACAAACCGTATAAGCCCGGCCACCTCCGCTAAAATAGGTGTACGATGTGGGTCCCATTTGAATAATAGGTCCCCAGTCTTGACTTTCTGGCCGTCCTTGACCAAAACAATGGAACCATAAGGCACCTTGAACCTGTCGAGTTCCCTGTCTTTTGCGTCAAGAATAGCTGTTTCGCCGTTACGTTTCAGTGCCACTACCACAGTTGTTACCTTGCCACCAACGTCGGACTTGATGGTGACCGCATTAATATCGCGATACTGCACTATCCCTTCTTGTGTCGCTTTCTGTTCACGCTCAAGAATAGCTCTTTCAGCGACACCGCCGGTATGGAACGTCCGCAGCGTCAACTGCGTACCGGGTTCACCGATGGACTGTGCGGCAATAATGCCAACCGCCGAACCTTCTTCAACCAATTTTCCGGTACTCATATCCCATCCGTAACACTTTGCACAAACTCCAAACGGACTGTCACAGGTCAGGGAGCTTCTGATTCTGATAGCATCAAGCCCCAAAGTTTCAATCTTTGCTGCCGCTTCAGTTGTTATGACCTCATTCTCGTGCACAATCATTTCACCTGTAATCGGGTTGCGAATATTGTCTCTTGCGGTTCTTCCAATAATAAGCTGCGAAAGTGGAACATCGACTTGCTCACCTCTGCTGACAATGCTTTTTGTGATTCCCTGCAATGTCTGGCAGTCTCTTTCAAGAACAATAACATTTTGAGCGACATCGATAAGCTTTCTTGTAAGATATCCGGAATTAGCTGTCTTCAGTGCCGTATCTGCCAGTCCCTTTCTTGCACCATGTGTAGAGCTAAAGTACTCAAGTACAGTCAAACCCTCTCTGAAGTTTGCCTTAATTGGCGTCTCGATAATCTCTCCGCTGGGCTTTGCCATTAGCGCCCTCATTCCCGCAAGCTGCTGAATCTGATCGACGCTTCCTCTTGCACCGGAATCGCTCATGAGATATATCGGATTCAGGTATGGCGAGCCATCCTCAGTGGTATCCTCTTTAAGTCCTTTCATCATTTCGTTTGTTACAGCGACTCTCGCATTGGTCCAGGCATCGATAACCTGATTATACCTTTCTCCCTCGGTCAAAACGCCATCATCGTAGTTCTTACGTATTTTGCTGACCTTCTTTTCAGTCTGTTTAATAATCTGTTTCTTCTTTTCCGGTATTTTGAGGTCCATAATACCAAAGCTCAACCCGGCAAGAGTAGCATATTTGAAGCCCAGATTCTTTATTCTATCGAGCAGGTCCACCGTCTCGGCCGAGCCTGAGAATTTGAAACAGTCACTAATCACCCGGCTCAACATCTTTTGAGACATCGTCATATTGTAAAACGGCATTCCCGCCGGTAGCATATCGTTGAATATGCACCTTCCAGCAGTTGTTTCAACGATGGTTGAATCCTTCGGTCCTGAATCCTCAATGACCTTGATATCACCAAGACGGACTATAATTCTTGCGTGCAAATCGATTTTGCCTATTTCCAGGGCCATAATAGCCTCGTAAGTGTCTCGGAACAGCCTAAGCTCTTTTTTCTCGCCAGGTTCACGAGGTTCTGCATAGGTCAAATAATAATTGCCCATCACCATATCCTGTGATGGTCCGACCATCGGCGAACCATTGGCAGGCGAAAAAATGTTGGAGGTGGTCATCATTAAAATATGCGTCTCAGCCTGGGCTTCGATACTTAACGGCAAATGCACCGCCATCTGGTCGCCGTCGAAGTCAGCATTGAACCCCCTGCAGGCCAATGGATGCAGCATAATGGCGTTACCTTCGACCAGTACCGGCTCAAAGGCCTGAACGCCCATTCGATGGAGGGTCGGCGCACGGTTGAGCAGGACAGGATGCTGATGAATAACCTCTTCGAGGACATCCCAGACCTGCTCGTCGCGTCGTTCAATCATTCTCTTAGCGCTTTTAATCGTATCGGTCAGGCCACGCTGTTTAAGTTTGCGAATAATGAAAGGCTGATACAGCTCGAGAGCTATTTTCTTCGGCAGACCGCATTGATAAAGTTTCAAATCAGGGCCTACTACAATTACCGACCGAGCCGAGTAATCCACACGCTTACCAAGCAGGTTCTCACGGAATCGCCCCTGCTTGCCCTTAATCATATCAGTCAGCGATTTCAGAGGCCGATTATTACTGCCCAAAACAGAACGCCGGCAGCGGCCATTATCCAGCAGCGAATCCACCGCCTGCTGCAGCATACGTTTCTCATTGCGGATAATCACCTCAGGAGCGTTCAGATCCATCAGCTTCTTTAATCGGTTGTTGCGATTGATAATTCTCCTGTACAGGTCATTTAAATCACTGGTAGCGAAATTATCTCTTTCCAGCAGAACCAAAGGCCTCAAATCCGGCGGAATAACAGGGGCCACCTCAAGAACCATCCAATGCGCTTTATTTTTACTGTTCTTGACCTGGTTAATAATCTTAAGCCGTTTCGTGAGGTCCTTTATCTTTTGCTTACTGTTGGTCTTCGCTATGGCATCCCTGAGCTGGATGCTGACTTCATCGAGGTCGAGGTTCTCCAGAAGGGCCTTGATGGCTTCGGCGCCCATTCCCGCCTTGAACGCTTTTCCGTACTTGTTTTCCGCTTCTCTGTAATCTTCCTCGCTGAGCAGTTGCCCGGTCTTCAATGGGCTTTGGCCCGGGTCCGTTACGACATATTCCTGGAAATAGATAATTTTCTCCAGGTCAGAGGATTTCATTGCCAAAAGGTTTCCGAGCCGATTGGGTATGGCCTTGAAGAACCATATATGCACAACAGGCGCCGCCAGATTGATATGTCCCATTCGCTTTCTTCGGACTCGACTATGCGTAACTTTGACCCCGCATCGGTCGCAAATTATTCCCTTAAACTTAGTACCTTTGTACTTCCCGCAGGCACACT
>JBDRTM010000280.1:0-5528 GCA_043824065.1 Planctomycetota bacterium
GCTCGAACGGCCTTTGTACAGCCAGCCGGCCAATGCAACTTCTTTGCCTTCAGCGTTGCACAAATCGCAGATTTGGGTAAAAATTTTTTTCATATATCCAGTTTCTCCTGTAGGTGCTTGAGCTTATGCTTGGTTATTCTGCAGGTTTTTCCGGTACGATTATCCACGCTGCCAGGTATGTCAGCACTACGGGTATTATCGCAGTTGCAAAGCATAAGAAGACCACCACGAGCCGTACGAGTGTAGGGTCGATGTCGTATGTCTCGCCGATGCCTCCGCAAAAACCAAAAATCTTCCTGTCTTTTTTAGATATGTACAGCTTTCTCATTCGTGGTCTCCTTATGTCCCTTTTATCCCTACATCTATTCCATATCGTTTAATCTCCTGGCTAAAGCTGCTGTATTTGTCACTGAGGTCATCAGGTGAAAGCGGCACTGGTTCAATGTGCGAATCAACTTTGAGGGCTATCTTACGCAGCAACATCATCTCTTCGGCGGTATCCTGTCCGAATTGATTTGAAACGACAACAACATCAATGTCGCTATCAGGGCTCGCTCTGCCTTTGGCATAGGAACCGAAAAGTATAACTTTTGATACGCTGATTCCTTGTTGTTTAAGGAGTTGAACGAATTTATGAATTTTCCCTATTTCGGATTTCTTTAAACGTGTTTGCTTAGCCATTGTAATATCTCCTTGGTCTTCTCGAGGTATTTTAGTGAAAATTGCTTTTTTGCCTTTTTGCGGAAACTGAGTTTATAGTCATCATATCTTGCCTCAACATTGAATGTAGTTATTTCCGCAAGTTCGTTCTTTTGAAGTTCGCTAAGAGGCAGGCCAGCTCTTTCTGCTAAGCGAACCAAATCGTGAATCAGAGGTGGTGCCGTTTTGGTTGATTTAACAATTATAGCCTTTAGCATCTTTTCAATACTTAAGTGGCAGAAGAACAAAGCATGGTGATATTTCTTGTTTTTGCAAAGGATATCGGCGGTGTCAAAATCTTCCTTCGAGGCTTTTAACCAATACTTGATAACTTCGCTTTCACTTTTTATCTTTGATCTATGAGCTTTTATCTTCTCTTTCTCTTCTTCGGCCATTTTTTAGACCTCCAATCTTTTCCGCAAGTGTTTGAGCAGTTGGTCGGTTGAGACCCTTACCTGGTCCATCGAGTCGCGGTCGCGGACGGTAACGGTGTTGTCGTCCAAAGTCTGGCCATCGACGGTGATGCAGAAGGGGGTTCCGGCCTCGTCCTGCCTGCGGTAGCGTCGGCCAACCGCACCTTTTTCATCGTAAAAGCAGTTGAAGTATTTTTTCAGGTCATTGTAGATATTCTTAGCTATTTCCGGCATACCTTCTTTTTTGACTAACGGGAAGACAGCGACTTTCACAGGTGCAAGGGCGGGATGAAATCGTAAAAGGTTTCTCGTCTCGCCCCGAACTTCCTCCTCGTCATAAGCATCGACCAGAAAGGCAAGTGCACTTCTGTCGATGCCGGCACTCGGCTCAATCACATAAGGGATGTAGCGCTGTTTTTTCTGGTCATCGAAATAAGACAGCGGGCCTTTATTGTAATCTTCGGCTTCCTCGACCAATTCAATATTCGTCAGCTCCCGGTCGTTTTCATACCATTTATTGAGCGTCCTTATGCCGCGCTGATGCTGTCGCAGGTCGTAGTCCGTGCGGTTGGCGATGCCTTCAAGCTCCTGCCAGTCGCCGCTGCCGAACGGGAACCTGTATTCGACATCCACGCAGCTCTTGGCGTAATGGGCAAGCTCATCGGCATCGTGCTCGCGAAAACGAAGATTTTCCTTCTTCAGACCTAAGCCGATATACCAGTCGAACCGTGCCTGCTTCCAGTGCTCGAACCACTGGTCATCGGTGCCCGGCTCACAGAAAAACTCAAGCTCGGCCTGCTCGAATTCGCGTGTCCGGAAGATGAAGGCCTTGGTCGTTACCTCATTGCGAAAGCTCTTGCCAATCTGGGCGATGCCGAAAGGTATCTTTACCCTGGTGGTATCGAGTACGTTTCTGAAATTAGCGAAGATTCCCTGGGCGGTTTCCGGCCGAAGGTGCATTGTCATCGAGTCATCGACGTTGGCGCCCATCCGGGTCTCGAACATCAGGTTAAAAGGCATCGGCTCGGTAAACTGTCCCACCGTCCCGCAATTAGGACATACCTTGTTGCTCAAATCCTGGGCCTGGGCCATAGCTGCATCAATCGCGATATGCTCGGTATGCTCCTGGGTTTGCTCGGTAATTTTTTCCTTGAGGTGGTCAACGCGGGTCCTGGTATTGCACTTTTTACATTCCGCTATCAAATCAGCGAATTTGTCGGCGTGACCGCTCGATTTCCAGACCATCGGGTGCATAAGGATACTGCAATCAAGGCCGACCACGTCGTCGCGCATCTGAACGACTGCTTTCCACCAGGCCTTTTTGACGTTGTTTTTTAATTCGACCCCGAGCGGCCCATAATCGTAACAGCTTGCCAGACCGCCGTAGATTTCGCTGGACTGAAATATAAAACCCCTTCGCTTACACAGCGATACGATGTCATCGAGCTTGGCAATTTTAGCCATATTTAGTCTCCAAAATTATTGATTGGGCTTATTATATAGACAAAGCTGCCAATTACAAGGGCTGAAAGCGGTGGTTTGAATATCGAATAACGAACGCCGAATATCAAATTACCAGGTCAGGACCTTCTCAGTTAGATACGTCTGACAGTTTGCCCTGAATAGAATCGAAGAGATTCCCGAGTTATTATTGCTGCCGTTTGACAGTATCGATGCCAAAGGATAGATTTGTGCATTAAAACTTTCTTTGGGACAGGTACATGAAAACAGAAATTTGCATAATTGGAGCAGGGCCGGCGGGCCTGACGGCGGCGATTTTCGCGGCCCAGGCAGGTGCCCACACAACGGTAATCGAGGCAAATACAACCCCCGGCAGAAAGCTGCTGCTCACGGGAGCAGGTCGCTGCAACCTCACACATAAAGCCGACCCTGCCGAGCTTGTCCGAACGCTCGGCCCACCACAGGGCAGATTCCTTAGTTATTGCTTATACAAGTTTTCACCGCAAGACGTGCTGGATTTTTTCGCTTCTTTAGGGCTAAAAATAAGGACCGAACAAGATGGCTGCGTTTTCCCCGCCAGCGACCGCGCCTCCGATGTCAGAGATGCCCTTATAAAACGGGCAAAAAAGCTCGGTGTAAATTTTTTCTATGGCAGCCGCGCCGGTAATATTACCAAACAGGCCGATACATTTATAGTTCACATTCCCCAAGAACCGGTCCGTGCCGAAAAAGTTATCATTGCAACCGGCGGCCTTTCCTGGCCCCGGACAGGCTGCACAGGTGACGGCTACCGATTCGCCCAAAGCTTCGGTCATCATATAACCCAAACCAGAGCCTCTCTGGTTCCGCTGGTAACCCTTGAAGACCGGCCCGCACAATTAGCAGGCACGCCTGTCGAAGATGTCAGAATCTCGGCCCGCATCAATAATAAAAAGATTGCCACCGCCGGAGCGCTTATTTTCACTGATGACGGCATTGGCGGCCCGGCGGTGCTCGATATGAGCCGGCATCTGACCGATTATTTACCCGCCGAAAAAGCTCCAATCGAAATTACTCTGGACCTTGCACCGCACCTTGAACAATCCGGTCTTGATAAAGAAATTACCACTCTTATAATCGCAAATCCCAAAAAGAAAACCGTTAATATACTCGCTGAATTCCTGCCAAGGCGCCTCGCAATTTTTCTGTGCGAACAGGGCGGCTGTGATGGTAGTCTTCCGGCAGGCCGACTCAAAAGAGATGTTCGAAAAAAGCTGGCCGCGACCATCAAGGCCATGCCTCTTTCAATCCTGCGTACCAGACCGATAGCCGAGGCGACGGTAACCCGCGGCGGCGTCAGCCTGAAAGAAATTGAGCCTAAAACCATGGAATCAAAACTTTGCCCGGGCCTGTTTTTCGCAGGCGAAGTCCTCGATGTCGATGGCCCCTGCGGCGGATACAATCTCCAGATATGTTTCTCAACAGGCGCCCTCGCCGCCTCAGCCACAGTTCAGAACACACAACAGCGTCGGGACAAAGGATTTCCACATTAAAATTTTATGGAATTCCATTTGGCATTTTGTTTTTTTATGTTAACATTACTTATAGAGGTTAACGTAGGTTAACTTGCGATATTGTGGTTAACAAAAGAGCTTGTGAGATAAGCTTATATTAAATAAGTGTTTACAAGTATCCAGAGGTGGTTTTATGAAGAAAGGCGAATATCTTACAATTCCCCAGTTAGCTGAGGTTTTGGGCATTAGCAGGGTCGCCGTCTATAGGAAGGTAAAGAAAGGTCAAATAAAAGCTGTAAAGATCGGAAGGATTTACGCTGTCCCTCAGAAACAAATCGCAGCTATTTTAGGAAAGACCCTTCGCCAGCAGGATAAAAAGGAAATCGACCACGCCGTGCAAAAGACAGTTAAAGAGTATGGCCAAACGCTGAAACTCTTAGGCAGCGAATAATGAAGACAATAACCATACAAGAGGTTGAGTAAGGTCGATACGCAGGAGCTTTATAATTTTACCGTCTGGGTCGCTCAAAGCCCACGCACCGTCAAGGAAGAAACAGTCAAGGCCACAGAAAAATTCTTAAAAACACACCTCGTAAAGCTCGAAAAATAGCCTGACACCAATCACCCCCAATAGTCAATATCGAAGATCCGCCGTCTTTTGGCGGAATCAATCGAACAGGCCGGGAACCTTCAGCTATGCTCAGTCCTAGGGACTCCTTACGGAGGACAAGTTTTGGTTTGACGGGTGCTGTGGTTTTGGGTATGATAGAATTTGAATCTTCAGGATTTGTCAGGACCGATGTATGAACAAGAATATAGTAATAGCGGAAGACAAAATCCGAGAGTTTTGTGAGCGACATTATATTCGCCGGTTAGCCATTTTCGGTTCGGCCCTGCGGGACGATTTTGGGCCGGAAAGTGATGTGGATGTGTTGGTGGATTTTATGCCGGGTCATACTCCCGGCTTTTTCAGGTTGTTCGAAATGGAAGAAGAGCTATCGGGCTTATTAGACGGGCACAAGATAGATATGCGGACGCCGGAGGACCTGAGCAGATATTTCCGCGATAAGGTTGTCGCCACGGCACAGGTGCAATATGTCCGAAATTGACAACGTTCGTGTTCGCCATATTCTTGATGCTGCTCGGGAAGCTGTTAGCTTCTCCGAGGGCCGATGCCGTGCGGACCTCGATACCGACAGGAAGCTAAATCTTTCGCTGGTTCGACTGCTTGAAATCATAGGCGAGGCAGCCCGCGGTCTCTCGCAGGAATTTCGTCAGGAGCATCCGGATCTGCCGTGGAAAAGCATGGTCGGAATCCGTGACCGACTTATTCACGGATATTTTGATATCAACCTTGACGTGGTGTGGGAGACAGTCACCGAAGACCTGCCACCCCTAATTGCCCAACTGGAAAAGATTGTGCCCAATTAAGACCACAGAAAAATTCCTGAAAACACACCTC
>JBDRTM010000281.1:0-10916 GCA_043824065.1 Planctomycetota bacterium
TTTACCAGCAGGTCCATTTGAAGCTGATACGGAAATCCCGTGTCCTTGAGATTGTGCAGATGCAGCGTATCGCCCAGCAAATCCTTGACCAGGTTGAAATTGTGCTCGAACCCGTTGCCCCCGGTGTCCCTCTTATCAGAGTTGAGTTTCACTCGGACGCTCGGCTGGACAACCTGGTCCATAATCATCCTGAGAGTCGGCAGCTCGCCGGCACTGCCGTGCGCCTCGAGGCGAACCTGCTGGCCGTAGTCGGCAGCGAAAGCGCCCACTATGTTCAGCGAATTACTGATTTGCTCAATCGTCTTCCTTCGCGAGACGCCACCGTGAAAGCTGTTCGGGAATACTCTCACACCGCTGCCGCCTATATCACGGCTGAGTTTTATGTAGGACTTGGTATTTTCAATTGCCGTTTTAAGCTCCGCGGCCTCCGGCGAATCATACCGCTCACTGGTCGCAAGACCCACTAACGTAAGGGGGCTGTCCTCAAAACGTTTCTTCACCTCGCCGCGCTGCTGTGCGCTCAGCTCCAATTCAACACCGTGAGCGTAGGATTGGCTGGTCCGCAGCTCGACGCCAAAGACCTGAGCTTTGCAGCAGTTGGCAATAAGGGTAGGTATATCCCAGTCTTTGCCCCACTGGTAGGTGGTCCATCCAAATCGTGTCTTTGCAATGCGTTTTCCCCCTGATCCGGTCCCCAAAAAATTGCATGAGCTCAAAGCGGCGCTCGCAGCAGCACCAGTGGTAAAGCATATACCACGCGACAAAAACTCTCGGCGTGAGAAATCCTTTCGATTGTAAGGCATAACTTATCTCCTTCACATAAAGGTTGTGGAATTTGCCCGATATTGCCGGATTCAACTATTTGTTCTAACGCTTCTTAAGTGTTACGCTGATGCCGCCAATTTCTTTATGCAGCAGAAGCGTCTCCAGGTCCGGAT
The DNA here is from genome assembly GCA_043824065.1 of Planctomycetota bacterium. GTDB lineage: Bacteria > Planctomycetota > Phycisphaerae > Sedimentisphaerales > Anaerobacaceae > NIOZ-UU13. The sequence goes on from JBDRTM010000281.1 coordinate 939, forward strand.
TCGTGGTGATGGCCTTGACGTATTTTGGGTCTGCCATTCGTGGATTCATATTATGGGCAATGACAAGTCCGCCCGGACGAACTAACGGCAGCAGCTTGTTGAGGTAGTCGATATAGCCTTCCTTGTCCGCATCAAGGAAAAGGATGTCGATGGGCCCTTTAAGCTTTGTAACTGTCTCGTGGGCATTACCAAAGACGAGGGTAACGAGATTATCGACACCGGCCCGTTTGAAGTTCTCGCGGGCCAGTGAGGCCCGGCCCTCGTCTATCTCGTGAGTGGTCAGCTTGCCACCCGTTGTCCGCAGGGCAAGGCAGAACCAGATGCCCGAGTTTCCATTGGACGTGCCGATCTCGACAACGTGCTTGGCACCGACTGCTTCTGTCAATAGCCGAAGTAACCTGCCGTCCTCCGGCGGCACATTCATCATACCCCGGCGCTGGTTCCTGTTCATATCGTCGAGCACGCTTAGAATCTTCTTCTCGTCTTCTGTCTTTGACAATGGTGAGCTTGCCATAAACGAGCCAGCCTGGGCAGACTGACTTTGGCCGGGCCCCCCCCTGCCCGTACCTCTACGTTGCCTTCCCCCAGGCTCATTACTTGCTTCCTGGGCTGCTATGCTCACAATGCCTGCTAATAAGACCATCGCAGCAATAACCAGCATAATCTTCTTTAACATTTCCTGCTCCTTTCAAAAATTACGGTTTCTTATTGTTCACTATTTAAATATACCGGATTCGCACAGGTACAGACGAACGCAAGGGGGGACTTTATTGCGGTTCGCAAAAAAAAACCATAAAAATATGAAGAAAACACCGTTTGGAGCTATTTTAATCCGTATGTTTTCAGCAGTCCGAAGTTTTCTTTTTCCGTCAGAACCACCCACGCCCGCCAGTCTTTTTTGTTTATTCGCACAGGTTCGATTGGCTTTATGTCCCCCAGCCAGGCCAAAAAACCGAACCTGGAGCTCATCTTGCTGTCCCAGTATTCATCGCTGCCTTTGATATATTGATTATAGCGTTGTTTTATTTCGATTATTTGTCCCGGCGTCAGGTTCTCGAAATTTTTAATCGCTGTAACGGTTGCTGTCGCGCAGACAGGTCCGGAGCTTACCTTCAGAAACAATTTATCGCCGGCCAAGACCCGCCCGAAAGCAGGACGCCTTGTCTTGGTAAAACGCGATTCGATTTGCTTATGACCATCTAAAATCGCATCAAGATAAGGCTTCTTCAAAATTACCAGATGATAATTCGCCATAGTTTTGCCCCGCTGCTCATCCTCTCTGCTTAATCTGTATTGATAAAGAGACCGGCTAATTCATTCTTGACCTGCTCAACATTTCTGAAAAGAATTGTATTTAGCCCTGCCTGCTTTGCGCCGTTTATATACTCCGGCTTATCATCTATGAATACTGATTGCCCGGGTTGCGAGCCGAGTCTCTGGATGGTAAGCTCATAGATTTTCTTCTCGGGCTTTCTTGTCCCCTCGGCACACGAAAAGACCAATACATCGAACATGTCATATTGCAACTGATAAAAGTACTGCATTGCCGCCGCTTCGGTGTTGGACAAAAGCGCGGTCTTGCAGCCGTTTTTCCGAAGCCGGGCAGCTAAAGAAAACATATCTTCTTTGGGCACATAAACAGCTTTGAACGCATCCGCCCATAATGAGTCGGCCTTCGGTGTCGGCACATCCAGCTCATCGCTCATTCTTTCCCAGAACGTATCTTCGCCGATTAAGCCTTTCTGGAAATCCGCTGCGAATTTATCGTGCGTTCTTATATAATCATCTTTTGTTACACTCAGAGCCTGTGCGCAATATCGCATCAGGCCCGGTGCAGGGTCGTCTATCAGCACCCCGCCCCAATCGAATATCACAGAATCTATTCTTTCCATTGTGAACAGCCGGGGCATAGCCGGTTTCTATTATTTGTCTTCAGGACGATACAAAGGTTCAACTTACATATCAAGATTTATTTAGAAACTAACAAAGCTGTCACGCTGAGCAAAGCGAAGTGTCTGGTTAGCGTTAACAAGAGATTCTTCGCTGCGCTCAGAATGACATTTTATATTACGCCTATTCAGAGCTGCTATTGGTCTTTGACGAACAGCCCCTCAGAATCTATAATCAAAGCAATTGTTTGAGGACAAAAAGATGGAGACAATTTTAATTGTCGTAATTGCTGTTTTGGTTGTGGTTGTGCTTGGGCTTTTGGTTTGGCTTATAAGCTCCAGTTTTGCCGGCAGAAAAGAAATTGCCGGCCAGGCCGCCAGTCTTGGCGCTCTCACCCAGCAGCTTGAAACGCTAAAAGCCGCTCAGGACGATACGAAAGACAAACTGCAGAAATCGCTGCTGGACGGGCAAACCAATATCAGCCGAAATATGCAGGCCAGCCAGGAAGTTCTCGACCGCCTAAACAAGCAGATCGGCGAGCTGCAGGGTACAAACAAACAAATGATGCAGATTGGGACCGAAGTCAGACGCCTCGAGGATATTTTAAGCTCGCCCAAGCTGCGAGGCCAAATGGGCGAATGGTCGCTCGAAAATCTTCTGGCCAATATTTTGCCGAAAGACAGCTACAAACTCCAGCATACTTTCAAGGACGGTAAAGTGGTCGATGCGCTGATTGAGCTGGCCGATTTCTCGGTGCCTATAGATGCCAAGTTCCCGCTGCCGGGTTTTGAGAAAGTCGTAAAGGCAGAAGCCGAAGAGGAAAAAATAAAACTTCGCAGACAGTTCCTCAAAGACGTAACTGCTCATATCGACAAAATAGCCTGCGACTACATCAGGCCTGCTGAGGGCACGTTGGATTTTGCTCTTTGTTACATACCTGCCGAAAACGTTTATTACGAAACGATAGTCAAGTATGTCGGAGAGACACACGATATTTTGCAGTATTGCTTTGATAAAAAAGTAATCCCGGTATCGCCGAACCTTTTATATACATATCTTATGACGGTGGTGATGGGCCTGCACGGTTTGCAGATAGAAAAACAGGCTGCCGAAATCCGACAGAATCTGAAAAAGCTGAACGCCTCCTTTGGCGATTTCGGCAGCAACTGGGAAGTCCTCGGCAAGCACCTGCGAAACGCCTACAGTCAATACGACGAAGGCCAGAAAAAGCTCGACCGTTTCGGAATGCAGCTCGACCAAATACAGGGCGAAACGGAAGAAAAAACGTAATTGACAAAAAAAGACCCTTCAAATAAAATGACGAAGCAATGATTTGCCATAATTGCGGTGCAAAATTAGAGAAGTTAATTACCAATTTGCCGTTTAAGGTTAACCGTGACTGTATTGTTATTATCAAGGATTTGCCGGTTTTGCAATGTAGAAATTGTAGTGAATACTTGCTCGAAGACACGGTTATGGAAAAAGTGGATAGCATCTTGAATAAGATTGATACAACGGCGGAACTTAAAGTTCTCAGCTACACCGTGTAGAAAAAAGCTCGATTGCTTTAATAATATCAAAACGAGGCTCGTTAATGATAACTCAAGAGCAGATAAACGAAATTACCGAGAGGATTGTAAGGAGCTTCAAGCCACAAAAGATAATTCTTTTTGGTTCATACGCCAATGGAAAACCTACGGAAGAAAGTGATTTGGATTTGTTGATTATTAAAGACAGTGACTTTCCCTCACGACTGCAGAATCGCAAAGTCAGGAAAATTCTCTCTGGCTTGAAGATTCCGGTAGATGCAATTGTAAAAACTCCTGAAGAATTCCAGACATATAGAGATATCATTGGCACCGTTATTTATCCTGCAAATAAATTTGGGAAGGTTATTTATGAATCGGGATGAAACCATTAAGGACTTGGTCAGCAAATGGATAAAGAAAGCCGAAAATGACCTTCTGACCGCTGGAGCCGGAAATTGAAGATGCTAAAGAGGCCCTTGAAACAGCCAGGAAAGTCAAAGAATTCGTTCTCGATAGACTTAAAGGCTGCCACACAGACAACTCTTGAAACTCGTGCAGACGCTTCGGCCTACAACCCGACTAAATCCAAGATGAAAAGGAAGAAAAACCGAAAATGTTTAACAAAAAGGTTAAGAATTTAATAAAGGACACTTGTTATGCCTGAGAATTATGACTGCATTATAGTAGGTGCCGGGCCGGCGGGGCTGGGGGCGGCTCTCTACACGGCCCGCGACAGGATGAAAACCTTGATACTTGAGAAGTTCATGCCCGGCGGACAAATCATCAACACCGACAGAATCGAAAATTACCCCGGCATAGAACGCATCGACGGCGCGGGTCTAATCATGCAAATGCAAAAGCAGGCCGAAAATTTCGGAGCCGAGATAAAGAACGGCTGCGAGGTGGACAACTTAGAGAAACTACAGGACGGCAATATCGCTGTTTACTGCGACAAAGATAAATTCATCGCAAGAGCCGTTATTTTAGCGCTGGGCAGTGACTATCGTAAACTTGGCGTCTCCGGCGAAGAAGAATTCCGCCAGGCCGGTGCAGGTGTAAGCTATTGCGGGACCTGCGATGCACCGTTCTATAAGGGCAGGCAGGTCGTTGCCGTCGGCGGCGGCAATACCGCAGTGGAAGAGACTCTGCATCTGACCAAATTTGCCGAAAAGGTAACAATGCTCCACCGCAGGGACGAGTTCAGAGCAGCCAAGGTCCTGGTTGAGGAGCTTATGGAGAAGGCTAACGAGCCGAATTCGAATCTATTTATCAAATACAGCACCGTAGCGACCGCCATCGGAGGGCAAGGCAAGGTCCAGTCGGTCAAATTCAAAAACGTTAAAACAAATCAGGAAGAAGACTATCCCTGCGACGGCGTATTCATCTTCATCGGTATGGTACCGAATACCGGCTTTTTAAAAGGCTCTGTGGAGCTGACCGAACATGGATTTATCAAGTGCGACTGTGCATATCTCCGGACAAGTGTGCCGGGCGTCTTCGTGGCCGGTGATTGTAGAATCGGGGCGGCTATGCAGTTAGCCACAGCCGTTGGTGATGGCGTCATCGCCGCTATGATGCTAAAGCAGTATTTCAGAGACCCGGCCTGGTGGAACGAGCCGGTCAGCGACCTGCTCCAGCCGGGCGGATGGTAAATCAAACAAACTGACTGAATTTTAAGCTGTCATGCTGAGCGAAGCGAAGCATCTGGCCTTAGAAAAGGATTAGAGATTCTTCGCTCTACTTCGTTCCGCTCAGACTTGTCCTTGAGCGAAGCGAAGGAATGACATGGCAAATTACCCAGCCGACCACTATGCACAGCATAATAACAATTTTTGTTGACGCCGGCGAATGATTCAGGTATTATTACGACCAAACAGCCTGGCAATATCGCCGGGAAGTAATTTTCTGCGAAATCTTGGCTGAAAGGATAAAGTAATATGGCTGGTAATGTAATTGAATTAACGGATGCTACTTTTGACCAGACTGTTCACAGTTCTGATGTGCCGGTGCTGGTTGATTTCTGGGCGCCCTGGTGCGGACCCTGCAAGATGATAGCCCCACTTATCAAGGAAATCGCAGATGAATACGCAGACAAGGCCAAAATCTGCAAGCTAAACACCGATGACGCCCGCGACAGTGCCATGGAGTTCGGTATAAGCGCGATACCGACCCTCATCCTATTCAAGGACGGCCAGGTGCAAAAAAAATGGGTCGGCTTAACCAGCAAAAAAAACCTCGCCGCCGCAATCGACGAGCTGCTCTAACAAAACACAATTGGTGAGTAGTGAGTGGTCGATTAACCAATTAACCAATTAACTAATTAACGAAATTATGCAACCTTCTGCACGGATGCAAACAGACCAGGAACGCAATAAAACGCGTTTTGCACCTCTTCGGCGTCAGTCCACCTGTACTCGCGTAACCGCAGGTGCGAGCAATCTCGATAGCTACGCAAAAAAACAATGGGTAGTCCGGCCCCCGGACGAACGCTCTGCACAACTCGCTAAATCGCTGAAGGTTTCGCCTCTCTTAGCACAAGTTTTAATTAATCGCCGAATAACTGACGCCCAGACCGGTTCTGTTTTTCTAAGGCCAAAACTGACGCAGCTTATCGACCCTGCCCAAATGCCGGGAATCGAGCCGGCGGTTCAAAGATTAAAGCAGGCCATTACAAACAAGGAAAAAATCACCGTCTATGGCGACTATGACGTGGACGGTATTACGGGCGTCGCAATTCTCTGGCAGGTCCTGAAGCTGCTCGGCGCTGATGTTGACTATTATATCCCTCACCGCATCGACGAAGGCTACGGCCTGAACGCCGAAGCTATCCGGACACTGGCAAAATCCGGCAGCAAACTTCTGGTTACTGTCGATTGCGGCGTTACGGCATTTAGCTCGGCCGAGCTTGCCGGGCAATTAGGCGTTGAACTGATAATAACCGACCATCACGAAGTATGTCCGCCGGGTGCCGCGTTCGCAGCGAGCGGGGCCAAGCCTGGTTCACGCTCTGCAGCGACCCTTCCCAAAGCGGTTGCTCTCGTGCATCCCGCCCTGGAAAAATCCTATCCGAACCAGGATTCAGCCGGTGCTATGGTCGCATTTAAATTGGCCTGGGCCATTGCCAACGAGTTCAATTCGGGCCGAAGGCTTGAGCCGAGGTTACGCGAATTTATGCTCAACGCAACGAGCTTAGCGGCAATGGGGACCATCGCTGATATTGTTGACCTGAGAGGTGAAAACAGGGTGCTGACGAGCTTCGGACTAAAGGCACTGCCGCAGTGCAAGCTCTCCGGCATACAGGCCCTGATTGAGTCGGCCGGACTGACCGGGCATCAGCTCGATAGTTTCCACATCGGCTTCCGCCTTGCGCCAATGCTCAACGCGGCAGGGCGGATGGGACACGCTCGATTAGCGGTGGAGCTGCTAACATCCGAGAAGCCGATTCGCTCGATGCAAATAGCCGAATATCTCAAAGAGCAAAACAAACAGCGCCAGCAATATGAGCGAAGGATATTCAAGCAGGCCTGTGAAATGATAATTGAGCGAAACCTCCACCACCCCGACCGCAAAAGCATCGTCCTTGCCAACGAAAACTGGCACACCGGTGTAATAGGCATTGTCGCATCGAGAATAGTGGACAAATTCTATCGCCCGACGATTATGATTAACGCCGGCGCCGCCCCCTGCTTCCGCAGGGGTAAACTTGTCCCCGCGAAAGCGGGGAACGGCATCGCTCAGGGTTCCGCCCGCTCAATTCACGGTTTTTGTTTGCTCAGCGCAATCAAGGCCTGCTCACAGCACTTAATCAGCTTCGGAGGCCACAAAATGGCCGCCGGGGTAACTATCGAAACCGAAAAAATAGACCGGTTCGCAGCCGATTTCGAGGCTTATGCAAAAGAAAATCTGAACGAAAGCGATGTCACCGCCAAACTTCACATCGACGCAGTAGCTCCATTAGCCGAGTTTCGAACAGAGATGGTCAGCGAGCTGCAAATGCTCGGCCCCTTCGGAGAAGGTAATCCCAAACCGATTTTCGCAACAAAAGGCGTTCGTCTGGCCAGTCCGCCAAGAAGAGTCGGCTCGGGACGTGAGCATCTTCAGCTCGCGATAACCGACAATACCGCGGCGGTGCGCTGCATCGGCTTTAGGTTCGGGAAACTGGAAAAGAAGCTGCTCGAGCACGAATTCTTCAACGTTGCCTATCAGCCGCAGCTCAATACATATAATGGAAACACCAACGTCGAATTCGTCCTCACCGACATCCAGTTCGAATAAGAAACTATCTCAAAACACAATTTGTCATTCTGAGCGCAGCGAAGAATCTCTTGTTTCTGCAAGCCAGACCCTTCCCCTTCGACTTCGCTCAGGGCTAAAGGCTCTTTTCGCTCAGGGTGACAGTTTTGAGATAGTTTCTAAGCGTGTCCGTCATCCGTTATCTTTTGTTCACTATCACCTTTTCAATCTTGAACTGCCCCATCGTTTTGAGCAAGTTAAGAAAGTCCTCAGGATTTCCGTTGCCCACGGCCAAGGCAATATGCCCGGCGTCGTAGCCGCCAAAGCCGGCGCTCTTGAAGGCCGCATCAAGACCAACCCACTTGTCACCGAGATAGACCTGCACCCAGGCGTGACCCCCGAATCCGCTTTTAAAATCACGCCATTGAGACACGTAGGCTAAGCCCGTTGCCACTTGAGCTGGAATCCCGACGGCCCGGCACAGCGCCGCAGTCAGCACGGCGTGTTCGCTGCAGTCGCCCTGTCTGCTGACCGCGACCTCAGCCGCCGAGGCATAGCCTACCGACAAGCTCTTGTCAGTAACGTAATCCGCTACAAACGCCTCAATCCTGCGTGCAGCTTCGGCTGCGTCACTGGTATCTCCGACCGCCCGCCGGGCAAGGTCGATTATCACTTTTTGGTTGCTCTCGACATATCTTGTCGGCTCAAGGGCTTCCAGTGCCGCCGGGTCGTTGCCTTTGTAAGGAAACCTCACCCTCGTCGGCGCAACAACAGGCTCGACCGTCAGGATTATTGTGCCGCCACTGAGTTGTTCAACTTTTTGATTATCATTGGATGGAATCTTCAAATCGACCTCATCTGTCACAGGTCTTAAGTAATAAGTAATTGACCTGGCTGAGCCAACGTCACCCAAAGGCTCAGGGCTGGCCATAAACATCTTGTCCACCACTTCAAGCACATCGATTTCTCCGAGCGCGAATTCTTTAGTGCAGGCAACTTGCTCAATAGTCATCCCCATCACAGGCGTAATGCTTTTTTGAAGCCGAAGCTTATCATCATAATATTCGGTGCTTATTAGTGACCCTATCTGCTCTGAGCTTATGTTGCTCTGAACTTCAGTCAACGCAACCACACGGCCAAGCAGGTCAACGTTTTGTTTCGAGCCCACCTTTACTTCGACATCAACAACCTGCATCATACCTGGGTCAAAAAACTTTGCGGTGTATGTGGTGCCCTCTGTAAGGCCATGTTTCAAATGCAGCAGTCGCATCCCCTCGGACATTACCGCGCCGCTGGGCCAATCGAATTCTTCTTGCTGCTGGCCGGTCTTTACTGTTACCTTGCCTTGCTCATCAACCGTTCCTATCGTTTTCGTCACCATCATCCCCAATGCCTGTTCGAGCTCGAAGCCGAGTGGTTTGCCATCGATTGTTTCGATAGTGATTGCTTTGGTCTGGACGCTGACCGACACTCCCATTCGGCTCAAGGTAATCTTAAGCTCCACAGAGGTGGTAACTTTATTACCGGCAACGGCACGGTTTTGGATAGCGTAACCGACCTTTTTGCCCTCCATGAGAACGGCAAAGTACTCCGTTTCCTCCGGCTGGGCCTGCTCGACTCCGCCCTTGACCGATACGGCCTCTTGTGCCGGTTTTTCCAAGACAGCCTGTTTAGCGGTAGTCTGCTCCGATAACTCTACTTTCGGCTTAGAAACTTCCTGTGGGGGTCGTGATTTCTTGCGGCAACCCACTCCAGCCAAAATCGCCGACACTAAACATATCCAAAGAAGATACTTAGCTCTCATAATCAAACTTCCCTTCTCAAATACTTTGAAGATATTTTTACATGATATTTCTCCGGCAAACGCCGGCGACTCTCATATTGCCGACGTTTGCTGAAATTTATGGCCGGATTATAACCCGTAAAGACAAATTCTCACCAGAATAATCCCGAATAATCATAAATAATCAGTATGGATACCAGATATAACCGTAAGCTGCGTTTTTTTGTTACGGCAGTAATAACGACATGGTTGAATTATCTGTTCTTTTGGCTAAAATACACAGAAATATTGTTCTACGCAAAATTATGAATTTTAACGAGCTGCTAAACCTGGTTTCTTCGGACAACGCTCCGAGTATTTGTATTGATTCACGTGCCATCGGGGCCGGCGATATCTTCGTAGCCGTTAAAGGTACTGTTTACGATGGCCACGATTTTATTGACCAGGCACTTGCAAACGGCGCCGAATATATCGTTTGCCAGCAAGACAGACAACAGAAGACAGAGGACAGAAGGCAGACAAGGGGTGGCAGCCTCAAGCGAG
>JBDRTM010000282.1:0-9384 GCA_043824065.1 Planctomycetota bacterium
GGAATTTTTGAGTTTGAAATTCCGGAAGGAGCAGAAGTAAAAGAAAGAGTAGTAGAGCAGTAAAAAGTAAAAAGACAGCTTTGATTGATAATTCGGCCCTCGGGTTTAATCCGGGGGCTTTTTTATGCGTTTTGTTTTTGAGAATTTATTCTGTCCGTGCTAAGTGCTCGCACGAGTCTGACGAACTCTCGGCCGCGGTGCTGGAAATTATCGAACATATCATAGCTTGCGCAGGCGGGGCTTAATAAAACGACATCGCCGTTGACTGCAAGACGAGCGGCTAATTGGACGGCTTCGGTCAGTGAATCAACGGTTTCGATTTTAGTATCTCGTAACTCGTATTCCTTATCTGGTTTGTTGAGATTGCTTCGTCCCGCCTTGGCGGACTTCCAGCGCTTCGCTTCTCGCAATGACATTTTAGCGTTATGTATTGCCGATGTGATTTTGGGGGCGGTTTGGCCGAGCAAGATAGCTGCTTTGGCGTCAGTAGCTATTTTTTGGCCGAGTTCGTCGAAAGGCAAATCCTTGTCATATCCGCCGGCAATGATAATCTTCGGCTGGTCAAAGGCCTCTAATGCGGCAATGGCGCTCTGTGGCGTAGTGGCTATCGAATCGTTGTACCAGGAAACACCATTTATTTGTCCGATAAGTTCGAGTCGATGAGGTAACGGCTTGAATCTGGGGAGGGAATTTTTAATGCTGTCATCGTCAATGCCAAAATACTTAGCTATGGCGATGGCGGCGGCGAGGTTTGAAAGATTGGCTCGGCCGGGCAGTGTGAAACTATCGCGAATCTCTTTACTTACGTCGTCAGTTGAAAACTTGATGCAAATCCTGCCGGTGTCCTTGCTATATTTTTCAAACCATTCGGCGGCAATCTTGTCTTCGGCGTTGAAGATGGAAACTGCAGGGCAGTTTTCAGTAGGGTGGGGCTTGCCCCACCAAGTTTTGTTCGGTGGGCTAAAGCCCACCCTACGCACCTGGAATTTGAAGATATTTTCCTTGGCGGCGCAGTAATTAGCGAATGTGCCGTGGCGGTCAAGATGGTTCGGTGTAAGATTCGTTAAGAGTGCGACTTTGGGTGCTTTTTGCCCCCGCTTTCGCGGGGGTGACATACCTGCGAAAGCAGGTAGCGCTAATTGCTCGAGTTGAAAACTCGACAGCTCCAATACAACTAAATCATTTGCTTTAATTTTATCCAGAATGGTCAGTAACGGCTGATTGCCGATGTTGCCGCTTAGCCAAACGTTCTCGTATTGCGTATTGCGTATCGCGTATTGCGGAGTTTGAGATTGCTTCGCTTCGCTCGCAATGACGTTCTTTCTGGATAAATTGTTTTTGTGGCGAACTGCTTTGAGCAGATGGGCGGTCAGGGCGGCTGTTGTGCTCTTGCCGTTGGCTCCGGTAATGCCGATTATCTGTGCGGGACATAGTTCGAAGAAGATGTTTATCTGAGACGTAACAAATATGTTGTCTCGACGGGCAAGTTCGAGAAACTCATTATCGCCGGGCACGGCGGGATTGGCTATGATGATGTCGGCTCGCTTAAAATCAGCAGGCTCGTGTGAGCCGAGATGAAATTCTATATCAAAAAATTCTTCGAGCTTCCTTATCGAATCTTTTAATTGCTCGGCTGGGGCCAAATCCGTTACTATTACTTTAGCACCTGCTCTTACGGCAAATTCGGCGACATCGACTCCGCCGCCGAAGCGTCCCAAGCCCATAATTAGAACAGTTTTGCCGGTAAATTCGTATTTCGTATCTCGCATCTCGTTTCTCGTTTCTCGCGGTGTTTACCGTCAAGAGCACCCCCAAACAAGTTTGAGGGTGCCACCCAAGAATATTTTCAAAAAGCTAAAAACAAGTTTTGAGGATGCCTCCCCAACTGCTCTGTTGCTGCTCAACTGATGATTGTCATTCCTGCAAAAGCAGGAATCCATAGTTATCGAAATATCTGGATTCCGCATCAAAGCCTGCCCTGAGCAAAGCCGAATGGGTGCGGAATGACAGCACCTCAAACAAAAAACGACGGAACACTATGTTGCATTGATAATGTAAACCTCAATAATTTACTTCAGACACGATGCCCCAGTATTTTCTATATCAAAGTCTGCATAGCGTTTGCCAAATCGACCTTTGCGTCGATGACGGCCTGCTCGATACATCTTTTCCAGTCGTCGCCGAACTGGCCTTTGTATTTCGGCTTTTCATAAGCGTAGATTATCGAGCGTGATGCGTTAATTAAAGCTCCGGTGCCGTCTGGTTTGCAGAATCGCACACAGTCGGCAGCCTCAGCGCCCTGGGAGCCGTAGCCCGGGACGAGGAACCATATCTTATCATACTTTTGGCGCAGAGCAGCTGTTACCCGCGGCGCAGTTCCGCCCACCACCATTCCCACATTACTGTAACCATAATTGCCTATTCGCTCATCTTTATTGGCGATTTGGGCGACGACTTCGGCGAGCTTTTCGTACATTGCCTGGCCATCAGCATCGGTAAAATCCTGAATTGAGGCTGCGGAAGGATTGCTGGTACGAACCAGCACAAAAATACCTTTTCCCTGCTTGTCGGCCATGTCCGCAAAAGGCTCAATACCATCTGTTCCCGTGTATCCGTTGACGGTTATGGCGTCGGGGGCAAGGTTGTCTTCGAGGCCGGCCAGTTCCGGATTTTCGAGATGAGCAGCGGCGTAAGCTTCTGCGGTATGGCCTATGTCGCCGCGTTTTACGTCGCCGATTATTTCCAGATCCAGCTCGTCAGCCTCGGAAATTAAGGAATAGTAAGTCTCCAGGCCTTCCCAGAGATACTTTTCAAAAAACGCAATGTTTATCTTCACAGCAGGTACCATCGGCGCAACGATTCGCATTGCCTGTGTGCAAAAATCGAAGATGGCATCGACCGCGGCGGCGGCATCAAATTCATCGTTCATCTGGCGATGGCTTCTTATCGCAGAGGGCAGTCTGTTGTAAACAGGGTCCAGCCCGACAATCAAAGAAGTTTTCTTGGTTTTCACAGCGTCGCAAAGACGGTCAGCAAAATGACTTGCCATATTCTAAATCCTCATAATTAAAAAGACAATTTTTTCTTTTCACAGTATGCTTACCTCAATTTTGCAAAAGATATAAAAAAACTTTTTAACAAACATCGTAACCACTATAATCATATAAATGGAATTGAGCAAGACAGAAATGCAAGGTACGGAAACAGATTTGAAAATTCGCAAAAAAGCGAGATTCAAAAAGTTGGTTATTTGGCTCCTGGTCGATTTGGCAGTAGCGGCTATTATCTTCGCTCTACTGTTATACAGGCCCGGTCGCTATAAGCCGGCCGACCTTGGCTCCGGCAGCTACAAGCGGGGGCAGGTCAGTCCATATCTGACAAATGAATTATCGCCTAAAATTTATAACAATACTCAGCGTGGCAAACCGTTCGAGCTTCTCGTTACCCAGAAGGGGATAAACGATATAATTACTCGAGGCAGCTGGCCAATGGAATCCGAAGGTATCCTGCTTTACGCACCTGCAGTACTTTTCGTCCCGGGTGCCGTTGTGCTGATGGGAACGGCAGATGTCAAAGGCGTTGAATTCATCATTACTATTGAGTTAGAGCCCAAAATCAATGGGCAGGGGCTTTTGAACCTGCGGGTGGCGAAGGTGAAGGTCGGAGCTATGAATATTACACCCCTTGCCAAGATGATGGCCAAAAAGATGTACCTGCAGAGAATTAACGCTTTGGATGTCGATACAGAGGCTGTGCAGACAAAAATAGCAGCGTCATTGCTTACTGATGAGCCGTTTGAGCCTGTTTTCCCTATTGACGATAAAAAGGTGCGAATTGAAAAAATAACTGTTGCCAAGGAAAAATTACTTTTGCGTCTGGTTCCGGCATCGTAGCACGCTTTGTGATCTGAACCTCGTGGTTAATGCAAAAGAGGGTTTTGGGTTCTGAAAAAAGCTATTTTATGCGGACGTTGGCGGTTTTGGGTCACTGAGCCTTTTTTTGTTTACGGCAGATTTGGGCTAAAAATTATATAAATTCGATAAAAAAATAATTGCTATTGACGGATTTGACGATTATTATAAGAAGTTTGGTTATAAGGATTAATAGCTACCAAAGCTAAACTTTGAACTAAAGAGGCGCTTAAAATGGTTTTAACGGGATTAGCAAACAGTGCAAAGTAGGCGAGTAACAATTGACCTGCATGGCTTTGCTTCTGAGCAAATGGTGGCTTGGAAATCGGTTTTCTGCTTCAATTGTCGCGAAAAACGAACGAGGTTTTTTAGTATTGGAGGCAGATGATGTAGCGTAAATGCAAACTACAACCTCTGTTCGTTTTAGGCGTGCCGGGGAACCTGTTTTGCAAGGAACCCCCTTTTGAAGTGGAAACGTGTATAGTTTCCATTTTTTTTTGTCCGAGAAGTTAAAGTTAAAGAACCTCGTTTGCCGGTCTCGAAGCTGGTATCGAAGTTGGAGACTGGAAACCGGATGCTGGATAAAAACGAGCTTCGAGTTTCCAAGACAAGTGTCGATACGAGCATCGACAACCTTAAACGTGCTGGATTAAAGAGAAAAGACAATGAGCCAGGAATTACTAAGAATTGTGGAAAACATTGCTCGCGACAAAAATATCGAGAAGGAATCGATATTTGTTGACCTTGAAGAAGCTATGGTTTCGGCGGCGAGGAAGCACTTTAGTGAGCCCCAAAGCAATATAGTGGTAAATATCGACCGAAATACGGGTCAGATCACGGCCTCCAAAGACGATGAGGAAATCGATATAAAACGTCTCGGCCGAATCCCCGCCCAGACCGCCAAACAGGTGATGATACAAAAGATACGTGCTGACGAGAGAGACAGTATCTATGCCGAGTTCGTTCAGCGAAAGGGCGAAATCGTAAGCGGCTCGGTTGTACGATATGAAAGCGGAACAGTGATTGTTAACCTGGACCGCTGGACGGAAGCCTTTATGCCAAAAGGCGAACAGATAATGGGCCAGACACATCGGGTGGGCGAGAGAATTCGATGTTTGATTCTTGATGTAAAAGAGACCTCGAACCAGGTCAAAATTATCCTCTCTCGCACGCACCCTGATTTTATCCGGCGATTATTCGAGTTAGAGGTGCCGGAGATTAGTGAAAAAATTATCGAAATACGGGTACTTGCGAGAGAGGCAAGCTATAGAACGAAAGTTGCAGTGGTCTCATTCGACGACAAGGTTGACCCCGTTGGGGCGTGCGTGGGTGTACGCGGCAGCAGGATAAAGAATATAGTTGATGAGCTCGGCGGAGAGAAAATAGATATTGTCCGCTGGAATGAGTCATCGCAGGTGCTTGTGGCGAATGCGTTAATGCCGGCAAAAGTCAGCGAAATCGCCCTGTGTTTTGAATTGGGACGAGCAACGGTTGTTGTTGATGAGGACCAGCTCAGTCTTGCTATCGGTAAGCACGGGCAAAATGTCCGGTTAGCTGCCAGACTGACCGGCTGGGACATTGATATACTAACGCCGGAAGAATACAACCAGGGCATCGAGAGATTGACAAGCTGCGTTAAGTCTGTCCAAGGCGCTGACGATACGATGGTTGATAAGCTGATAGCCCTTGGCGTCATATCCCTTGGGGACATTGATGACGTAGGGGTCGAACCACTGATTAATGAGCTGAAGATTGACGCTGGGATCGCTGAAAAATTAGTTGTAGCGGCAGTCAAAGAAATCGGACGTCTGAAGGCTGAATCGAAACAGAATGAGGAGAAAAAGCAATTAGCCCAACAGACAAAAGCAGCAGATAACGAGATAAAAGTAACAGATAACGAGATAAAAGTAACAGATAACCAGACAAAAGTAACAGATAACGAACAATAGCCATATCTCGAACGAGATATGCTGTATCAAACACGGTTGAGATTGGAGATTTTTTTTGGCCACTACAAGAGTTTATCTTTTGTCCAAGGAGCTCGGCATAAAAAGCACTGCCATTGTGAAGAAGTGCCAGGATGAGGGTCTGGACGTAAAGAACCATATGTCAGTGTTATCGGCCGGCCTGGCGGCGACCATTCGGGAGTGGTTCAGCGAAGGCGAAAATATAACAACCATTGAGACGGCTGAGAAGGTGGACCTGGAAAAGGTCCGAATCAAAAAGAAAAAGAAGGAAAAACCGGAGGCAAAGGAAACAAAAGTTAAAAAAGCCAAACAGGCAAAGCCGGCGGCCAAGCGAACCAAGGCAGCAGCCGAGACAGCTACTGCAACAGAAGCTGAACAAACCGAACAGGAAGCTGCGGCAACTACAGAAGCTGCGGCAACTATAGGAACTGCGGTAACTACAATAGAAGAGCTCCCACCGGCCGAAGAACAGATAACCGAAGCACCACCAGAGGAAAAAGAGCCGGAGCCGATACTACCTGCCGGGCCGATGCTGGAAAAACCTGAGCCGGCCCGACTGAGCGGACCACAAGTTGTTCGAGTCGAAGCACCAGAGCCGGTACGACGTCGACCAAAGCCTAAGCCCAGAGTCAGATATGATACACCTGTTACCGAACCGTTGATGTACACTCAAAAGAAGCAGCAAGGGCCGACTTTGGCTCCTGACCAAGACAAGAAACAAGAAACAAAACGACAAAAAGAAAGAACACATGGGCGAAGGCGAGATGAGCGAGATTTGGATACGGCAAAGAGACCTAAAGCCGGTAGCGGTAGCAGATGGCGACAAAGAGATATTGAAGAAAGACAAGCCCGGCTTGATGCGGCCGGGGGTGAGGGCCTTCGAGTAAGGCCGACGCGTAAAATCGCTTCCAGGTCCAGGCAAAAGCAAGCTGTGCTTATCAGGCCCAAAAAAACCGTGATAAGCGAGCCAATCACAGTAAAAGATTTATCTGCGGCACTCGCGATTAAATCAACGGAAATCATCCAAAAGCTAATACAACAGAATGTAATGGCCACGGCCAATCAGGTGATAAGCAGTGAGGTTGCCGAACTGGTTGCCCTGGAGTTCGACACAGAGCTGGTGGTGGAGCACCAAAGCACGCTGGAAGAACAGATACGGGTTGATTTTGAAGAACGTCAGAGAACAAAACTCCAGAAACGTGCTGTGGTTGCAGCGATGCTCGGGCACGTTGACCACGGCAAAACCAGCCTGCTGGATAAAATCCGGTCAACTCATATAGCAGCCGGTGAAGCAGGCGGCATTACGCAGCATATCGGGGCGTCTGAAGTTACCTGGGACAATAAAAAAGTGACATTTCTCGATACTCCGGGGCACGAGGCTTTTACAGCAATGCGTGCCAGAGGCGCCAATATGACCGATGTTGTGGTGCTGGTGATCGCCTCTAATGATGGAGTGATGCCTCAAACCATTGAGGCGATAGCCCACAGCAAGGCAGCGGATGTGCCGATTATTGTGGCATTGAACAAAATAGATTTGCCGGGCTTCGACATAAATCGTGTTTACTCTCAGTTAGCTGAGCAGGAGCTGACGCCGGCTGAATGGGGAGGCCAGACGGAAGTGGTCAAGACCAGCGCAGTTACCGGAGAGGGTATAGACGACTTGCTTGAATCTCTGGATTACGTGGCTGAATTACTTGAGCTTAAGGCCGACGCTACAATCCCTGCGACGGGATGGGTCATTGAGGCCATGATGTCGGCAAAGCGCGGGCCGGTGGCGACTCTGCTAATCAAGGAAGGCCGACTAAAAAAGGGTGATGCGGTTCTGGCAGGCGACACCTACGGCAGAGTAAAAATGTTGAAAAACAGCTACGGCAAAAACATAAGAACAGGTACAAGCTCTATGCCGGTGGAGATCACCGGCCTAAGCGACGTCCCCCAGGCCGGTGATAGATTTTACTGTCTGGATGACATCAACAAGGCCAAGGCTGCCGCCGAGGAAAGCAAAATACACTCAAGAGAGAGCTCGCTGGCGGAACGGACGCAGGTAACATTAGAAAACTTATTCAGCCAGATAGATGCCGGCAAGACGGAATCATTAAATCTTATCATTCGGGCCGATGTGCAGGGCTCGGTCGATGTCCTGAAAAAATATTTGTCCGATCTGAGCGTCGAGGAAGTAAGGATTAATATTCTGCACGCCGCGCCGGGTGGAATTACAGAAGGTGATGTTGTGCTTGCTGAGGCGTCGAATGCCATTATTATTGGCTTTAACGTTGTCCCCGAAGAATATGCAGGCAAGACGGCAGAAGCCAAAGGCGTTGAGATAAGGCTCTACAACGTCATCTACCGCATAACCGAAGATTTAGAAAAATCAATGGTCGGTCTGCTTGAGCCGGAAGAAATGGAGAAGTCGCTCGGTAGAGTTACGGTAAGAAATACGTTTAAGATTTCCCGAATTGGTACGGTGGCCGGCTGCTATGTCAGCAGTGGATACGCGAGCAAGAATGCGAAGATGCGGATGATACGCGACAACATTGTGCTCAAAGACAACCTCAGTGTAGAGTCGCTAAAGCATTTCAAGGACGATGTTCGTGATGTCAAGGCGGGTCTGGAGTGCGGGATTAAGATAGCAGGATTCGACGATGTTAAAGTCGATGACGTTCTTGAGTTCTATGAAATTGTGAAAGTAGCCAGAACCCTTTCAAATTGAAAACTGAATATTGACAATCGACTATTGAAAAAAAAGTCGGGAGCTTGAACTCCGAAACAATAGTCAATAGTCAATAATGAATAGTAAATTGTCAAATGGCGACTCGACGGCAGGAGAAAGTTGCTCGTGTGGTAAAAGAGGGCGTCAGTAACGCTATTGCTCACCATCTTAGCGACCCCCGCATTGAGGGGTTCGTGAGCGTTACCAGAGTGGATATGGCGACTGATTTGCGCAACGCCGATGTATATGTCAGTATTTTTGGTGGGGACCAGGCGGCTCAGAACAAGACTTTTGCGGCAATAACACATGCAAAAAACCGAATACAATCTCTGGTAGCCGGCAGATTGCAGAGCAAATTCTGCCCTGTATTACATTTTTACAGGGATGAGAAATTCAAAAAGGCGTTAGAGACTATGAAACTGATAGACCAGGCAACCAGTGAACTGGAAAAAGAGGGCCCCGAAGAAAATTTGAACGACGAAGAAACGTGAAGCGAAATACGAAAGAAATTCGAAGCGCCCCTGCTTTGATGGAACTAAAATTGTCCCTGTGAAAACTGGGATGCGATATTCGGACTTTTACGCTATCGGCAAGAGGCTGATATGAAGAACAGCAAAAAGTATTCTAAAAAAATACAAAGGTTGCATCGCTCACTGAGCCGGAAATATCCGAAAGTACAAAAAGTTATCCACGATGAACCGACGGATGCAATCATTTATGCAATCATCAGCGCTGAATTAAGCGAGAAGGCAACAGAATCCGCAATTAAGAAATTCGCTGATTATTTTGTTGACCT
>JBDRTM010000283.1:0-10232 GCA_043824065.1 Planctomycetota bacterium
TAATATCGCCAACATGAACAGCGACTCGATTTCCATAAAGTCCAGCCTTATCAAGCCTCCGGCGTATAGCTTCAACCTTCCCGGAGTCCTTCTCTAGCGCGACAATATGTAATACTGATTTATTAACTAACTGATAGAGAAGTTCGCCAGTGCCAAGACCAAGCAACAGGCAGTATCCTTCTCTCTCGTCAGTCATTTCTAATATTTGCCTGACCTTGTCCTTCCATTGACGGGAGCCGGCCGGCAGCGGTTTGACTTCCAGTGCGTGATGTTTTGGCTCGGTTTTCTTATCTGCGAAACAGTAGAGACTGCCCTGGAGAGTAATGACAAAAAGCTTGCCGTCCGCGGCCAGCATGTTCCACACTTCGCCCTCTACTTTCGCCTGCCACTCCCGTAAGGGATACTGCGTAGAGACCTTGGCTTGACCATTGTTCGCCTGTGCCGCCGAAAGGCGTCCCTTTCGGGACTGCGCCACCTGTGTCGAGGCAAACGCAGGTGCAGGCAGAGGAATATCAACGGCCAAAATAATACCTTCCTCGCCGCTTCCATACAAACGTGAGCCGGCTTTCAAGAATATTCTCTTGAGCTCAGATGGGACCTTTGCCTGCCATAAACTCTCTGCTTTTTTTGCCCCCGGC
The DNA here is from genome assembly GCA_043824065.1 of Planctomycetota bacterium. Taxonomy (GTDB): domain Bacteria; phylum Planctomycetota; class Phycisphaerae; order Sedimentisphaerales; family Anaerobacaceae; genus NIOZ-UU13. Next base: position 639 of record JBDRTM010000283.1, read on the forward strand.
TCAAGCTTGTAAGCCATAATTGTATCACTTTTTTTGCCGATGATAACTCCGTCTGCTATTACAGAGGCTGGCGCACGGGGAATTACAATACCATCGGAGAGCCTGTATATGGCCCCACGGTTGAAGAAATGGTCGTCCGAGGCCATGACATCGCACGCTCCGGTTTTGCCATATTCGTTCATATTATAATATAGAAACTGTCCTGTCTTGCGGTCGTAAGCAGCAGGTACGGAACGGCCGCCGGATACCAGCAGCTTGTCTTCAGTAGCCACCAAATACCCCTGCGGTGCCACACCGGCAAAGGCCGGACTGCTATGTGGCTGCATGATGTAAGTCGTGCCGCTGCCGCTATTGGTCCAGATGGCCTCTCCGGTCTCGGCATCGATTGCGTGGATAAAGGTGCCCATAAAAGGCCAAATACTGGCTGCGAAATATATCTTCCCCTCATACAGGACCGGCCCGCCCCGCATGGGCCACATGCCGATTAGTCGATCGTTGCCGATGACCTTGTTCCGGGCAGTCCCGAAAGGGACGCCTGTCGGCGGACCCCCGAAAAACTTGCGAATAAGAGAGCCGTTTTCGGAATTCAGGCAATAGAGATATCCATCATCGGAGGCAAAATAGAGCTTGTCCCCCCTGTTAGAAGGGGTCTTCGACTTATAAACCACGGGTGCAAAACGAACCGGGCCATCGGTGTAGAAACGCCACTTCTCTATTCCTGTCTCTGTGTCATAGGCGGTTACACGGTCTGAGACCATTGAGCCAACGAAAATGGTCTTCCCCGCAACAACGGGTTCGTACGAAGCGTCAAACTGTAGCCTATATTGGCTTTTTGGCCAGGCGGGTTTTGGAGGGGCCAGCTCACGGACCCACTGCAGATGCATCTTTTCCGGCAGCTCCTCGGGTGATGCCGCGCGGCGTCCCGCATCGTATCGCCACATAGGCCAATCGTGTCCATACACGATAGGGGACAACGCATAAGTTTTTTTCAACAAAGATAGCGTTTTCTCGAACTCTTGGTTGCTCAACGGACGATCCCACATGAGCAAGCGGGCCAGCTCACCGTCGAAGGACTCCTGGCCCGGATGGTTCGTTGCATCACGTTCCTGTCCAATCGCCATTTTGGACGAGTTCGCCTTTGGATTGACGGGGAATGGTTTGGACGCCACCGGTTTGGTACTATTGACAAAAAGCTCGATGGTAACTATCCCAGTGCCGGCGCCCATGCGAGAGGCGATTACGTAGTAGCGATTCTCTTTTAGTTTAGGACCAAGAAGCTGAGGATTGTTCTCATCCCACCGGCCAAAGGTGATGCCATTTCGAGAACCCGCCCAAAGCGTGTTATCGTCCTTTAGCCCCGCCCAGAACCCTTCATATTTTCCACCGTTTCTCAAGTTCCCAAAGAATGAATTCACGTCCTTGAGACCGGATACCTGGGGGTAAACCGACATCACCGCAAACCACGTGTAACCACTGCCGGTTATAAGATGGTCAAATGCGTCTTCATTGCTATTGATTAGCTCCTGTCGTTTGAATACAACGGTGTTATGACCGTCAATAGCTGAAACTTTTTCTTTCAGCTTAGGGCGTCCGGTTCCCTTTTCATGATTAGCGTCTCTCGTCGCTGCGAAGGTTTTGACCTTCCAGTCCACCTGGTTTTTCCAGGATGTGACTCGTCCGTGCCGAAAGGCATCCCTGTCGGGATTAACCACTTTGATCCCCCGGTCCGCGTCGAGGTCCAGGATGAGACCTTGGGGTACAACTTCATCCCGTCCCGTCTTCGACGGGCGGGATTCACTCTTTTCTTTCAGATGCGATTCTGCCCTAATCTGAGCGGTGCCTGCACCTGTGCTACCTGCACAGGAGACGCAGGTACAGGTGCCGGTCAATGCCATTATAAAGACGACCGATAGAACAGCCTGGTATTTCGATATCATCATTTTTTGATTCCACCGTAAGGTGTCCTGCGGATTTTCCAAGTATTTACTCAACTTGACTGCTTTTTACATAAGTATAGCTTTGACAAGAGCATATGCAACTTGTCATTCTGAGCCCTTCGCTTTGCTCAAGGATAAACTCCGCGAAGAATCTCACACTCGGAACGGGACAAAATCCTGTTCTAAGGCCAGATGCTTCGCTTCGCTCAGCATGACAGTTTAAAAGTCAGTCAAGTTGAGTATTTACGTAACGCGGGCACTCAGAAAGTTTTATCTGACTCCTTTACTTTTGTTAGTCTTACGTTTAAGGTTGTCGATGCTCGTATCGATGCTCGCCCTGGAAACTCGACCCAGCAACGCTGGGTTCCGATCAAAACCCGCCGTTGGCGGGTCGGGCTTCCAGCCTCCAGTTTCGATACCAGTTTCGACAACGACAAACCAGCTTCATCTTCTTTGATTGAGGACCCGATCCATTTGCTGAGATATCTCGGCCAAGCGCCGGCGGTCCCCGCCGTTCACCTCGGCGGTGGCCCAGCCCCGGTAGCCGATTTTCTTCAATTCCTCGCGCACCCTTTTCCAGTCAATGCTGCCTTGCCCTATCGGGACAGCAAAGCCCTTACCCATCCCTTCATTCATCGCAACCTTCAGGTTGTACTCCTTGATGTGTATCTTGACGGTCCGTTCGGCGAGGACCTCGATCCAGTGTTGTGGGAAGCCCCAGCGGACCACATTTCCCACGTCGAAATACGCCTTTACGTACGGGCTGTCGAGCTCGTCGATGTACCGCGCCATCGTCAGCGGCTCGATGAGAAAGGTGTTCCAGACATTCTCGATCAAAATGTGGATGCGTTTTTTCTCGGCGTACGGAATGGCCCGCCGAATTGTCGCCTGCGTGCGTTTGTAATTCTCTATGAACGAGCCTTTAGGGTCCGGGCGGACAACGTGGAGGACCGAGGTCGCGCCGTAAACAGAAGCTTCGTCGATGGCCCCTGTGAGGTCTTGATGGCTTGAGTTGACTACGCCGTGCACGCGGACACCCACTTTCTCGCTGGCACGGGCCAGAACCCTCGGCTCCGGCGTTTTCTTGTTGAGAAGATGCGTGGGCGTTTCGACGCCCTCGAATCCGACGTCTTTCACCAATCTCAGCTTGTCTTCGACCGACAGGTCCTCCTTGATCATCATGAACCCAACAGCCTTCCTGATGCGGTCTCTGAACTCCGCCCCTGCCGCAGGGGCGAGGGTGAACTCTTGGGCATTAGCGAGTGACGGCCGGCCCGCCGAAAGGCGTCCCCAAGCGGACAACAGCCCCGGCACTGCCGTACTTGCTAAGAAAACTCCACTTCTTTGAAGAAAATGACGGCGATTAATTTGTGATTTCATAGGTCAGTCCTTAATAAAGTAAGTAACTTAGCGAAACTTAATTACAAGACTTTTGCAAAACTTCAGTTAATTATAAACAATATACGCGCTCAAACGGCTGTTGTCAAGTCAAGAGGCCGATTATTCCATATTGGGGTGAAGGTTGGCACCTGTACCCGCGTTTTCTGTGCGGGCGGCACAGGTGCGGGCAGAGCCTGAAAAACGGCTAATACACATTCGCAAAATAAGGTGGAAATGAATGGACGACCCTGATAAAATAGCACGCGGAAACCCTAACGACAGGACTGGTAGTCCTAAGGACTCCTTATGGAGAAACTGATATAAAATATCAGTACTTTAACCCGTAAAAAATCTGATAGTGAAAGGAGCACGTAAGATGAAACATACAAGACTAACAAAAACCGTGGTGTTGATGCTGCTGTTCTGTAGCTTCAAGGTCATCGAAGGATTTGCACCGGCGGTGCCTGCACCTGTGTTTGCCTCGACACCTGTACCCGCGTTTTCTGTGCGGGCAGCACAGGTGCGGGCACAGGTGGCGCAGGCACAGGTGGACAATCCAGCTTCAGTTGAGGTTGATGTCAAGGTGGCGGGCGTATCTATCGGCAAGCAAAGCCTGGCCGTCAAGCCCGTCCAGCCCCTCGGAGGGGCTGGGCCCGTCCGCAAGTGGGAAATTTACATTCTGCACCACTCCCATGTGGACATTGGTTACACGCACGTGCAGACCGAAGTAGTACGCAAGCACTGGGAATATTTTAAGCAGGTCATTGAGCTGGCGCGCAAGTCGGCGAATTACCCGGCAGGGTCGCAGTTCAAATGGAACGTCGAAGTGCTGTGGGCGGTGGACAGCTATCTGAAACAGGCCTCACCGGAGGAACGCAGAGCCTTTATCGATGCCGTCAGGAAAGGCTGGATTGGTCTGGACGCCTTGTATGGCAATGAGCTGACGGCCTTATGCCGGCCGGAAGAGCTCATTCGGTTAGTTGATTATGCCCAGAAGCTAAGGCAGCGCTATGATTTGACGATTAACTCGGCCATGATTACCGATGTGCCCGGCTACACCTGGGGGATAGTGCCGGTACTGGCCCAGAGCGGAGTGAAATACTTCTCGGTCGGGCCCAACCGCGGGCACCGAATCGGCTATACGCTATCGACTTGGGGCGATAAGCCCTTTTACTGGGAGTCACCTTCGGGTAAACGCAATATTCTCTGCTGGGTGGCCGGTGAAGGCTACTCACTTTTTCACAGCGGACGACTCGAAGCCGGTAAACTTTTCGACTACCTCAAACGCTTAGAGAAATCGGAATATCCTTACGATATGGTCCAGCTTCGCTACTCGATTGGCGGTGATAACGGCCCGCCCGACCCGGAGCTCAGCGAATATGTTAAGGACTGGAATGCAAAATACACCTATCCTAAATTGATTGTGGCCACTACCAGCGAAATGTTCGATGAGTTTGAACGGCGCTACGGCAAACAGGTACCCAAAGCCCGCGGTGATTTCACTCCGTACTGGGAAGACGGGGCGGGCTCGTCCTCGCGTGAGACGTCGATTAACCGCCAGGCCGCCGAACGTTTAGTGCAGGCCGAGACGTTGTGGGCGATGCTCAATCCGGCCGGCTATCCCGCCGATAAGTTCTACGACGCATGGCGCGAGGTGATACTTTACGACGAGCACACCTGGGGTGCTCACTGTAGTATAAGCCAGCCTGATAGTGATTTCACCAAGGCCCAGTGGAAGATCAAGCAAGCCTTTGCACTTGATGGTGATACTCAGTCTCGCAAGCTGCTGAACGACTCGTTGGCCAAACACCGAAGCGAGGCAAAAATGGCTACGGCGGTGGATGTATTCAACACTTCCTCCTGGATGCGAACAGACCTGGTTATGCTGCCAAAAGATATGAAAGTATCCGGCGAGCTTATCAAAGACCCCGATGGCAAGGTCGTGAAATCGCAACGACTCTCAACAGGTGAATTGGCCTTTCTTGCCCGGGACATCGCGCCTTTTTCCGCAAAAAGATTCACCTTACAGGCCGGTCAGGTCCCCACATCTGGCAATGCCAAAGCACAGGGCGCTGAGCTGAGCAATAAACGAATTGCTTTGAAAGTCGATGAAAAGACCGGTGCTATCAGGAGTTTGAAATGGAAGGGAAATAATATCGAGCTGGTGAACCGAAAGAATGGGCTGGGCCTTAATGATTATTTCTACGTGGCCGGCAGGGACCCTAAAGATCCACAGCGCTGTGGGCCGGTCAAAATCAGCATTAAAGAGCCGGGGCCGCTGGTGGCATCACTGCTGATAGAATCCGATGCGCCGGGCTGTCATAAGCTCACTCGCGAGCTGCGCATTATCGACAGCATCGACCGTTTGGACATCATCAACATCATAGACAAGCAGAAAATCTACAAGCAGGAAGCAGTGCATCTGGCCTTTCCCTTCAATGTGCCAAAGGGCGTGATGCAAATGGACACCCCCTGGGCCATAGTTCAGCCCGAAGTGGACCAACTGCCCGGCGCGTGCAAGAACTATTTCACCGTTCAGCGATGGGTTGATGTATCCAACAATGATTATGGAGTTACCTGGGCGACAGTTGACGCACCGCTGGTCGAAGTTGGCGCTATAACTTCCGACCCGAGGGGTAAGACCGTAGGATGGCTCAAACACATCGAACCATCAACGACATTGTATTCGTATGTAATGAACAACTACTGGGAAACCAACTACAAAGCGGGCCAGGAGGGCCCGACGACGTTCCGTTACTCAATCAAACCTCATAAGCGGTTTGATTCCGGCAGCGCGGCAAGATTCGGTACCGAGCGCAGTCAGCCGCTTATAGCCGTTCCGGTTGACAGCAAGATTCCAATACAAAATTCTATTCTGAGTGTTAAACCCACAAGGGTAATCGTAACCACTTTTAAGCCCAGCGAGGACGGCAAGGCCCGGATCGTGCGTTTGTTCAATGCAAGTGGACAACCTAAAAAGGCCAGACTTGCCTGGGCAAAGCCTGTGCCGAAAACAATATGGTTAAGCAACTTCGCCGAAGAACAGGTTTCCAAAATAACCGGACCGATAGAGATGACTGCGTACGAAATTGTTACTTTGAGAGTTTCACCCCGTTAGAGATTTTTGGCCTTCACCCCGTGAGAGGACCGAAGGAGAAAGTCTCTAACGGGGTTCACTGCCTGGAAAATAAGAATATGGCGATTACCTCACGAGAGCGGGTTTTAGCGGCGTTGGAGCATCGCCAAACCGACCGTGTTCCGGTTGACTTTTCCGGGCACCGGTCTTCGGGCATTGCGGCAATTGCGTATCCCAAGCTGCGAAAGTATCTGGGTCTGCCACCCAAACCGATTCGAGTTTATGACGTCATTCAGCAGTTGGCCATTGTCGATGAGGACGTGCTGGATAGATTTGGGGTGGACACCATCGAGCTGGGCAGGGGTTTTGCATTAGACGACCCCGCACCAATTGTCCCCTGTGAGCAGAACCTCTCGTCCGACAGCCCAGCACAATTGGTGCGGGGCGCGGTTGCCTCAGCACAATTGGTGCGGGGCTGGTCGCCGTGGACCCTGCCGGACGGCACACCATGTCTTGTACCTGCCTGGACGCGGCTTGAACGGGACGAGGGACGCTGGGTAATTCGGTCAGAAAGCGGCAGAGTCTTCGCCCATATGCCTGAAGGTTCACTATATTTTGAGCAGACTTATTTTCCTTTTCTTGACGGAGGCGATGAGCCGGAAGCAATTCGTGACGCCCTGGCCGAATCAATGTGGACCGCCGTCGCCAGTCCGCCCGGTCCAATCGACAGCCGGGCGCTTTCTGAAGGTGCGAGGCGATTGCGGAAAAACACCGACCGCGCCATTCTCGGTTTGTTCGGGGGTAACCTGTTTGAAATCGGCCAGTTTCTTTACCGCAATGATCAGTTTATGATGCTGCTGGCTGGTGAACCGCAGCGTGCTCACCGTTTTCTCGATAAATTAGTTGAAATTCATTTAGCCAACCTCGAGCGATTCTTAGGAGCAGTGGGAGAATATATCGATATTATTATTTTTGGAGACGATCTCGGGATGCAAACAGGCCCGATGATTTCGCCGCAGATGTATTGCGAGTTCTTCAAGCCGCGTCATAAGTTACTATGGAACCGCGCAAAAAAGCTCGCTGATGTGAAGGTCATGCTTCACTGCTGTGGGGGAGTCCGCGAGCTTCTCGGCGATTTAATCGAGGCAGGGGTTGATGCTATCAATCCGGTCCAGATTAGCTGCTCAGGAATGAATGCCGCAGAGCTAAAGGCAGAGTTTGGCAGGGAGCTTACCTTCTGGGGCGGCGGCTGCGATACCAGGGATGTCCTGCCTAACGGTACGCCTGAGCAAGTCGCTCAATATGTCAAAAAGCAAGTTGAGATACTCAAAACGGATGGGGGTTTCGTTTTTCAGCAGGTGCACAACATTTTAGCTAACGTGCCGCCGGAAAACATCGTGGCGATGTTCGATGCAGTAAACGATGCAGCTTAAGTCGCGGAGAAGCAATATATGAGCTTAGTTGATTACGGGATAATTCTCATTTATTTCGCTGTTGTGATAGGGCTGGGCTTCTGGTATCAAAAACGAGCGTCAAAAAGTCTGGGGGCCTACTTTCTGGGGGGCAAGAACATCCACTGGCTGGCCCTGGCAATGTCCGGTTCGGTATCCAACTTTGATATTACCGGGACTATGTGGATTATTTCCATCCTGTATGTTCTGGGAATGAAATCTATGTGGCATCACTGGATGTGGGGGGTTTTGATGGGGGCTTTTTTCCTGAGCTATATGGGTAAATGGGTGCGGCGGTCAAACGTGATGACGGCGGCAGAGTGGATGAAGACCCGTTTTGGCAGCGACTCTGGCGGCAAACTGGCCCGGACCGCCTACGCATTGATGGCGGTGCTGACTTTAGCGAGCTTCATCGGGTACGCCTACCAGGGAATCGGCAAGTTTGCCTCGGTATATATTCCGCTCGAATCCCTTGCCCAATACACGTCCATTCCCTGGCTCCAGAAGATGCTCACTGAATACGAACCCGATTGTTTAGCCGTTTTGATTATCGGCATAACGACCCTCTACGTTGTGCTCGGCGGACTTTACAGCGTGGTGGTAACCGATGTCATCCAGACGGCCATACTGACATTAGCCAGCATTTTCATTGCGTATATTGCCTGGTCGAAGCTGACGCCGGAGCTGCTATCTACATTGCCGCAAGACTGGACTTCGTTAAGTGTTCCATGGCGCATTAAAGAATTTGCCGGAACGGACAACGCCTCCTTCGAGTTTTTTGGCGCCCTTGTTATTGTCTGGGTCTTAAAGGGCCTGCTGTTGAATGCAGGCGGGCCGGCACAGATGTACGATTTCCAGCGGTTCTTAGCGGCGCGCGACGCCCGCGATGCAGCCAAGGTCGGGGCGGCCTGGAGTGTCTTTCTGATTGTTCGCTGGGCAATGGCCATCGGGATTGCCCTGCTGGCCCTTACAGGAGTCGCGGGCGTAACGGATTCCGAGAAAGTGATGCCTCTGGTTCTGCTGAAATTTCTACCGATGGGTATAAGAGGGATTGTCATTGCCGGATTGTTAGCTGCGTTCATGTCAACGTTCAGCTCCACGGTCAACAGCGGGGCTTCCTTCATTGTTCGCGATATCTGGCAGCCTTACTTCCGCCCGCAGGCCAACGAAAAGGAATCTGTTCGATTCAGTTATTTGGCCACGCTTTTGCTGGTGCTGATCGGAGTCGGCATCGGTTCACAGGCCAGGTCGATTGCTCAAATATGGAGCTGGATAATGATGGCACTGGGCGGCGGCGTGGTCGTACCGAATGTGCTCAGATGGTACTGGTGGCGCATCAACGGCTGGGGGTATGCACTTGGAACCTTGGGCGGTATGCTTTTGTCATTAGTTGTTTTATTTTTTCCAAGTGCTCCGGTGTACTACGTATTTCCTTCTGTTTGCACAGCATCGCTGTTTGTGAGCATAGCGGCGTCATTGGCAACCCAACCCACGGACCTGGGCATCCTTGTCAGCTTTTATAAAACCGTTCGACCGTTTGGGCTATGGAACCCAATTGCAAGAAAAGCCGAACTATTCGTTCTTCGCAGTAGCTCCGCTACGAAGAATGAATGCCTCGCTACGTTTAAGGTTGTCGATGCTCGTATCGATGCTCGCCCTGGAAACTCGAGGCTCGGGCTTCCAGCCTCGTAGTTTCGATACCAGCTTCGACAACGACAAACGAGCTTCTACAACTGGGCAACTTTCGAGC
>JBDRTM010000284.1:0-2055 GCA_043824065.1 Planctomycetota bacterium
TTTTGTATTTTTGAGGATGTCGATGCTGGCCGAAAGTGTTTATGTAAGCCGGAGCAAGCAAATTTTGGTGTATGTTCAACAGTTTGAAGGATTTTCAAAGCTCAGCAATGCTCCTTGAGCAAACTTTTGACGCTGGCGTCAGATTTAATGGAATATATGGGTGTTTTCAGGGATGAGTGAAGGTAAATTGAAAACTGCGGTACTTGGTCTCAATGAAGCTGGTCAGCTTCTGCTCGAAGCGGCTGGAGGGGTCGATTATTTCCAGATTGAGGCTGTTGCCGACAAAGATACGAATCTTGCTGAGAAAATTGCCGCCGAATATCAATGTGCCGCCTTTGATGATTACCGGCAGCTGATAATCCAGAATCAGCTTGATTGTCTGCTGGTTGCCGCCGGTATTCACAGTTGCGATGAATATGTGCGGATGGCGATGAAAAAGAAGTTCAATATACTTAAATTAGCTCCGGCGGCGAGGGATTTTGAAGAGGCTGCGGCATTTGTCCGCTTAAGCGAAGAAGAAGATGTAAAATTTGCCATTGCCAATCCGGGCCGGTTTGCCCGGAGCTTTCTTGCTTTGCGCGAGTATCTGCAGCAAGGCCGGGTGGAGCAGGTTTTTCTGATAACTGCTTTCTGCAGTGTTGGTGAGCAGCCATACCCAGGCTGGCAAACCGACCCGAAGCTGGCTGGCGGGGGGGTGCTGTTGCATAACTGTTACCGGCTAATTGACCAGATGACGTTGAATTTTGATATTCCACAACAAATTTATTCGCTGAACACGAACCAGGCCCAGGATAGGCAACAGAGATTGTATCTGACGGAAGATACGGCTGTGGTAACGATGAAATTTAGCGACACGCTCATTGGCAACCTGATAGCGTCGCGGCGGGCTGGAATTGGTCCCGAAGAAGAATTTTTGAGGCTGTACGGGAAAGATAAAATTCTGACAGTCAATGACAAGCAATTGACGGTCGGCGATGGTCTCGGACAGACCGGCGAGGAATTGGAATACGATGGTGATGCGTCTTTCTGTATGAAGGAACAACTGAAGAATTTCGCTTTAAGTATATTATCGCCCGATAAAAACAAGCTTTGCAGCAGCGGCAGAGAGAATCTAAAGAATATGGCCGTCATTGAATCAGCTTATCTTTCTGCCCGGACAGGGTTCCCGGAGGGGCCCGACAGGATTCTGCAGATGGCATCGGGGCGCACGGGCGAAGCGACAGATGTTTAGCCGGCCAATAAAATAAAGAATAAGCATTTGACAAATGATAAAAGAAGTAATAATTTGTTAGTGTAAGATTTTAACTGAATTGTGGTTTAATTTTTTTGGAGAAATTGATATGGAAGAGAGCAAGAAAAAACCAATTATGATCGGTGTTATCGTGTTGTGCTTAGCTGTGGCTGGTATAATAACTTGGAGCAGGCATGGCGGAGGTGGTGATACCATCGACAGCATTTCGGATGAGGAAATGATTTGGGCCAAATGCAACAATCCAGCGTGTAAGGCCGAGTACCAGACGAGTAAGAAGGGATACTTCAAATATGTAGAGGAACACGCCAATCCTATGGCGCCGAGTGCACCGCCGATGGTTTGTGAAAAGTGCGGCAAGCCAAGTGTTTTCAGGGCTGAAAAATGTATGAATCCGGATTGCGGGATAGTTTTTCTCAGGGGTACTGTTCCTAATGATTTCCCGGACAGATGTCCAGAATGCAAACGTAGCGAAACAGAAGAGATTAGAAAGAGGAGAAAAGCCGCCGGGTAACAAGCGGTGTTTATTGTGTAATCGCTGCGATTTCTTAGGGTATCAGTGGCCGGTTGTAGATGCGGAGGTCGTCGATCAGGCCGGAAAAGCAGGTTCCAGGTTGAATAGCTTTGACGGTGCCGGCGTAATGGCACTTTACGCAGGCAGGTAGATAGGGCATTTTTCAGCATTTCTTGACGGAAATTGGGTTTGATTGGGTTTGATTTTTTGGAGCCTGAAAGCGGTTCATTTTCATAATCCTTTGTGATAAAGATATTTGCGTTCATTTTGGCCATTTCGGAAATTGGGTTTG
>JBDRTM010000285.1:0-5967 GCA_043824065.1 Planctomycetota bacterium
GTTCCTGGGCAAACACCTAAGCGTTTTAGGTGAGGAACAGAGTTGGAGTGAGGTTGATACCTCGGAGGTGGAATCTCTAAACTTACAGCTCAAACACGGCTTCCCCAAGGAGGTGGCCAAAAAGCCAGGTCCTACAATAAAATTATTTTAAGCAAGCGCAGGGTTTGGTGAAGATTCTTTGTTGCTTGTATGTAGGTTGTTTAAGACAAGCACAGCCAGGCGGTTAGTGTCTGTCTATTTGCTTGTCAATAATAACAACAAATAATGTTTTGGCTTGTGGCCAAAGCAAAATGTTAATCTTCTTGCAAAAGAAGAATATTTTAGGAGAAGTATTATGTGTAGGAAATTGATTCTTTTAACTTCTTTTGTTGTGGTGTTGTCTCTGGTGGGTAATGCCAGCAGCCAGCCGACCGGCGAGATTTTGTTTGAGTACTGGTTCGACATCGGTGGCACAGCGGTTAGTGACCTCACTAACGCTGCCGGTTATCCGGACAACCCGGACGAAAGCGACTTGCTAAGCAAATTCGAGGGGCCGGTCAATTGGAAGGACAACTACGGCGCACGTGTTCGGGGTTATCTGTATCCCCCTGCCGACGGTGATTACACCTTCTGGATCTCGGGCGACGACTACATCGAACTGTATCTGAGCACCGATGATGACCCAGCCAACATGGCCTTGGTTGCTGAGGTGCCCGGCTGGACCCCCGCCCAGGTATGGGACAAATACACCGAACAGCAGTCAGCACCCATAACGCTGGCGGCCGGTCAGAAGTATTACATCGAGGCACTTCTGAAAGAAGGCGGCGGCGGCGATAGTGTGACTGCTGCCTGGACAGGTCCGGAAATTGGCGAAGACCTTGTGGTTATCGACGGTGCGTATCTGTCGGCGGTGGTAAGAAAAGCTGCGCGGGGACCCATCCCGGCTGATGGCGCCGTTGATGCAGATGTGTTGACGTTGGAGTGGACAGCGGGAGACACGGCTGTCTCTCACAAGGTATATCTGAGCACGGACGCAACAATTGACGAATCGGACTTACTTGCTGAAGGCCCATTGGCATTACAATTCGCAGACTTGGCCCCGGGGACGGCCTACTATTGGCGAGTTGATGAAGTCGAAGCCGATGGAACCACAATTGAGGGTAAGATCTGGAGCTTCACGACGTTGCCTATAGAGGCCCATTTCCCAGGCCCGGAAGACGGCGCCAAGGATGTGGCTCTTAATACCAAGCTCAGCTGGACAGCCGGCAAGAATGCGATTTTGCACGATGTGTATTTCGGCACCGACGAGGCGGCCGTAGCAGCTTCAGACCCGAGTACGTTCAAGGGCAAACTGATGGATACCTCGTTTGACCCCGGGCCGCTGGAGCCGTTTATGACCTACTACTGGAAGGTCGATGAGTTCGCTATTATCGTGACCAATCCAGGTCCGGTCTGGAGCTTCTCTACTCCTAAATACTTAGTGATCGATGATGATGAGACGACTCTGGACTATGACAACAGTGCCGAGCCGTACGTTTCTGAGGCTTCGTGGGATACGCCGCAGGACTTGACGACAGGTGGACTTGCGGACCTGACGTTACGGTTCCATGGCAAACCTGCTTCTGAAGGCAGTGTCAGCATAGACGAAGCGACCGGGACCTACACGATGACTGGTTCAGGTGCCGACGTCTGGGGCAGCTCGGATCAGTTCCACTACGGGTACGTGCAGATCACCGGCGATGCAACAATAGTTGCCCGCGTCGTTGACAATGGCACCGGCTCAAACGCTTGGGCCAAAGGTGGCGTTATGATTCGCGAGACGCTTGCTCCGGACTCCAAACACGGGATCATGGCCTTGACAGGCGGCGAAGGCGGCGGCATAACGTTCCAGGGCCGTTGGGTTGACGGCGAGAGATCTCACAGCCTCCATGGTGATATGACGGCGGAACCGCCTTACTGGGTGAAGCTGGTCCGTGAAGGCAACACGCTTACAGCTTACTCTTCTGCCGACGGTGTTGATTGGGTGCTATTCGAGGACACATCGCCGGACGGCGATATAACGAACCCTCAGACCGTTGAGATGGCGGACCCCGTCCTCATTGGCCTATTCGTTACCTCACACGCAGCCGGCGAGAAGCGCACATACACGTTCGACAACGTAGATGTTGTGGGTAACATAATTGCCGATATTGCTTCAACAGACATTGGCATACCCGGCAATGCTGTCGAGCCGTTGTATGTGGCGTTGGAAGATAGTACCGGTGCAGTGGCCTCGGTAACTCATCCGTATGCTGCGGCTGTACAGATTGATGCGTGGAGGCAGTGGACGATTCCGCTGAGCAAATTCTCCGGCGTGGATCCGACAGATGCCGCGAAGCTGTACGTTGGTGTAGGTGATGGAGAGCCCGGTGGCTCCGGCTCAATCCGCGTTGACGACATTCGTGTCGTTATGTCGGCCACCGCTGCCAATATCGTCTGGGTCTCAGACGGCTATGATGACAACGGCGACGGCGCTCCGGACGACGCGGCCTGGGTGGATCTGCTTGCAGCGCAAGGCCATACAGTTGACTACAGCATAGGCAACTGGCTCAGCCTCGATGACGATAAGATTGCCGCTCTCAATGCCGCCGACCTGGTGATTGTCAGTCGCAACAGCAACAGTGGTGACTACGATGACGGCGACGAGCCAACCCAGTGGAATTCAGTTACGACACCAATCATTCTTAGCTCGACCCATATCGTCAGGAGCAGTCGTTGGAAATGGCTGGATACAACCGGCACCTCGAATCTTGCTCCTTTGATGGATCTTGCGGATGGCAGCCAGATACAGGCGATAGATGAAACTGTGGGCCAATGCTCATTCGCAAACACCGGAGATGTTGGCAATGGTACACTGCTCGCGTCAGGCGAAGGCTTGGCCTGGGTTGTCGAATGGGAAGCAGGAGTGGAATTCTACGCTGGCGCAGGTCAGACTGCCGGCGGTCCGCGTATATTCTTCGTTGCCGGTACTCAAGAGGTAACAGATGCGGTACCACCGATTGGTCGAGGTGAGATGAATCTCACACCCGCGGGTGTGGCACAATTCCTCAACGCGGTCAATAGTATGTTACCCGCTGTTGAACTTGATGTTACTGTGCCAGGTGATATCGTCAAGGGTGTTCCGGACGATGGAGACTGGCCTGGTGGCGAATACCCTGCCTTGGCGATCGATGATAATACCGGGACGAAGTATCTGCATTTCAAAGGAGAAATTGAACCCACTGGTATCCAGGTTACGCCATTAGACGGCCCGAGTATTGTTACGGGGCTGACTTTCACTACAGCCAATGATGCGGCAGAGCGTGACCCGATTGCGTTCGAACTCTCTGGTTCTAATGAGAGCATCGATGGACCATACGAGTTGATTGCCAGTGGCGATATCGTCGATTTCGCCCAGGCGGATGCGTGGCCTCGCTTCACAAAGAACGCAACGCCGATTTTGTTTTATAATAACGTTGCATACGCTCACTATCAAGTTCTATTCCCGGCCGTTCGAGACGCCGCAAGTGCCAATAGTATGCAGATCGCCGAAGTGGAGCTATTGGGAGTCCCAGCCCCCGCTGGTCCGATAGTACACTATAAGCTTGATGATGGCGAAGGAGTCATAGCAGTTGATTCAGCCAATGGACTTGACGGCATCCTCATGGGCGACCCACAATGGTCGGCCGGGGTGTTAGACGGCGCGCTGGACCTTGACGGCGACGGCGACTACGTGGACTGCGGGACCAATGATGTACTCAACAACCTTAGCGATGCGATAACCGTCTCGGCCTGGGTAAGCATCAGGTCGGTCACCACTACCTGGATGGGTATTGTTATGAAAGGTGAAACCGCCTGGAGGCTTGGTGTCAACGGCAATACCACAGGCATTCACTGGGGATTCACAGGTGGTGCCAGGGGC
Source organism: Planctomycetota bacterium (assembly GCA_043824065.1). Taxonomy (GTDB): domain Bacteria; phylum Planctomycetota; class Phycisphaerae; order Sedimentisphaerales; family Anaerobacaceae; genus NIOZ-UU13. The sequence continues at coordinate 3,920 of JBDRTM010000285.1, forward strand.
TGGCAGCAAGCAAACTCGGTGACTGAGCTGCCCTTGGATGAATGGCATCATATCGCTGCAACGTATGATAAAAGTGTTGGTGGCATCGTCTATGTCGACGGAGTTGCAGAGGCTGTAAATCCGGACCCCGATGGAGTTGCTGCTAATGAAATGCCTCTTCTATTAGGCGAGAACCCGGAAGCCCTCGGACGTTTATTTGACGGCCTCCTTGACGATGTACGTATCTACGACAGGGCGTTGTCTGCGGATGAGATTAGTCAGCTTGCTGGTAATATTCTGGCTAACGGTGGCTTTGAGAACGGTGTTGTTGAGCCGTGGAGCACTTATGGCAGCGCTACCATGGAAGTGGTTCAGGAATTGGTGGGAGCAGCGGTTCCCGAGGCTCCGATTGAGGGAAGCTCTTGTCTGCATGTTGTGGTTTCCGAAGCAGGTGCGAACTTCTGGGATGCCGGTCTGCAGCACGCAGGACATGTTTTTGAAGCAGGCAAGCAGTACACTCTTTCGGCCTTTCTCAAGTGCAATCAGGGTACACTGGATATCAATTTCAAGCCGGAGATAGGTGAAAATCCTTGGACCGGATATGGTGAGCAGGCCTTTACTATGACTGAAGAATGGACAGAATTTAGTGTAACTACTCCTGTTTTTGATGCGGACGTCAGTCCTGCGACCATCACATTCCACATAGGTTATGCAGCAGGTGATTTCTGGGTAGATGGTGTAAGATTTGTCGAAGTTCAATAAGTACCTCCTGATTTAGGAAATTGATGTGAGGCTAATTAGATTCCGAGTTTAGTGGGAAGGACATTAGTTGTTGCACCAGTTCGGGGCCTATACTGATTGATTCGGTATAGGCCCCATTTTCTTGGAGCAATATTTTAAGGCAAAATAGAACGAAAAGAGCGACTTGGTGAAGCAAATTCGTTCTTTAAAAAGGAGGGCCGTTTATAGACCCCCTCAATGATACGCTATCGTGAGTTGAGGATAGGCGACGGGTGGCAGCCACTGAGCGAACGTAGTGAGCAAAGTGGCTATTATTGTGCTCACAGTTGAAATTTCCCGTTAATTCGCGGGGAACTTGTGCCACAGGTAGTAATTTACGACAATAACTTACAATCCCACTCGCGGGAATTTATTACCCTAAAAGGGTATAGTTTTCTTAAAACAATAGCCCGATTTATTGTGGATGTTTACCGATTTCCGAATATGTTGGTAGAGAATAAAAATCCTCCGGCTTGCGGGACTGATGGAGAATACAGAATCGAGCATCGAGCATCCAACTTTAGCTCACTTTAGGCACTTTAACTCACTTTAGCTCACTTTAGGCACTTTAACTCACTTTAGGCACTTTAACTCACTTTAGGCACTTTAGCTCACTTTAGCTCACTCCTCACTAACGAGCGCCAAGAATACAGTGCCGAGTCTCGGAGATTTTTGGAGATTTTTTGGGATTTCACTTGTTTTTTGGACTATCTATCGTATAATACCTATTTAACTAATGGATTAGGGTCACAATAAATAATCAATAAGAAGGGGGTTCCTAATGGCTACCGAAGCCCAAATTTTATCCAGCTTGTCCCCGAATGTCGTAGTCGGGGATCCAGTTGGCACATTAGACAGAAATCAGCGGAAAAACCTACGAAGTTTTGACTACTTTTTATGCAAAACAAACCCAATTCAAACCCAATCAAAGCCTGTCCTGAGCGCAGTCGAATGGGCCAATCTTAGAAGGAATGAATGTAAACTTTTGTGCTGCAGGGTATTATGAGACCACAATAAGGAATATAAAATGAACCATCGTATTGTTTTCGGTGCTACGGGGCTGGAAGTCTCGCCGATATGTTTTGGCACCTGGCAGCTCAGCCCCCGTTTCTGGGGCGAACAGTCCAAAACAGACCTATTGGCCGCTATGAACACAGCCTTCGACGCCGGGATAAACTTCTTCGATACCGCCGACGCATACGGGGACGGTTACGCCGAAACGGTTGTCGGAGAATTTCTGGCCGACAAGCCGCGAGATGCGGTCGTTGTCTGTACGAAAGTGTTCAACC
>JBDRTM010000286.1:0-4028 GCA_043824065.1 Planctomycetota bacterium
CCCGCAGCTAACAGTGCTTGAGCTTTGCGTACAGCAACAACCCCACCGCCAACCACGACCACACGGCGACCGCTTAATTCCAGAAATATCGGATACTTAGCCATAAAACTATTATACCACACCTCGACTGACAGCAACATCGAATTTAAAAGAAATCAATAACTAAAAATCCTTATTAGAAAGTTGCAGGTTGGCATAAATATGTTAAAATTGCAATAATTAATGATTCAAGCGGTTTGTGTAAAGGAGTTTATGATGGCCAAGAGAAAGGAAACGGTAACCAGAGTGATCGATGGTGATACATTCCTAACAGCATCTCGTAAAAGGTCTGTTCGACTCGCCAATTTTGATGCACCCGAAAAAGTTAAGAGAGGCAGCGTAAAAGCCACACAAATATTAAGAAAACTTATTCAAGGGAAAAAAGTTGAGGTTCATGCCATTGGCCGGGACGCTTTTGGTCGAGTCATCGCCAATGTCAAGGTTGGTGGCAAGTCTCTGAATAAGGCCAAGAGAAGCAAAACAAGAAAGTGAGCTCCTTCCATTAATAACTTCCAAACTCCTTTTCAAATTTGTGGTGTTATGAAGAAAGATTTAAGTAGTCTCTTTGATAATTTCTTAGCCAAGATAAATTGGTATATAAACCTCTTAGTAAAGATTTGCGTCACATGGGAAACATTTATAGAAGATTTATTAGCACTGTGTCTTAGCAAAGATGTGTCTCAATATTCAGAATATATGGATACAAGATTTCCCAAGCGCCCTTCAAAAGAGCTATGTGGGACTTTAGTTTCTGGATATAGATATTTTGATTACAAGAATGTTGGAGACCTGAAGAGAATTTCTAAGAATATTTTGCTAACGCCTTATAATCCCTTTCCAAGAATATCCACAATTGAATCTCACAAAATTGATGAGTTTTTCCAAATATAAGTTATGAATGAAACAAAAAGACTGCAGCCGCCTTTGACCGAGACTGATGTGCGTTCGTTAAAAGCGGGCGATGAAGTTCTTATCACCGGCGTAATCTATACCGCTCGGGATATGGCGCATAAAAGGTTATGCGAGGCAATAGAAGCGGGCCGGGAATTACCATTTCAGCTTGAAGGAGCGATTATTTATTTCGTCGGCCCCACGCCCGCCCGCCCCGGAAGGGTAATCGGCGCTGCCGGCCCAACTACCTCATCGAGAATGGATGCTTTCAGTCCGAAGCTGCTTGCCAACGGCCTCAAAGCAATGCTCGGAAAGGGGTATCGAGGCGACGAGGTCAGAGACGCCCTGAAAAAATACACCGCTGTCCATCTTTCTACTATCGGCGGGGCGGGGGCGCTATTGAGCAAACACATCGTTGCCGCTGAACTAATCGCCTACGAAGACCTCGGAACCGAAGCTGTAAGAAAACTACAGGTAGTTGATTTCCCCGCTATTGTCGCGTATGACTGTTATGGAAGTAGTGTCTATAAATTTAACGTTCGGTAACTGGTGATTGGTTATCGGGAAAGTGCCTAAAGTGAGCTAAAGTTGCCCAGTTGTAGAAGCTCGTTTGTCGGTGTCGAAGCTAGTATCGAAACTGGAAGCTCGATATAGAATGCTCGAGTAGAAGCGAGTTTCAAGCTTCTATAACAAGCATCGATACGAGCATCGACAGCCTTAAACGAAAACTGCACTTTAGGCACTTTACACTTTAGGCACTTTACATTTAAGGAGCTATATAATTGAAAGTTGCTTTACTTGGCCTGTTGCAATCCGGCAAGAGCACTATTTTCTCTGCCGTCAGCGGCAAGGCAATCCCACCGTCCGGCTCGACGGCAATTGAAGAAGCCATTGTGCCTGTCCCGGACGAAAGACTCGATTGGCTGAGAGAATACTGCAAGCCGAAGAAAACCACCCACGCTACAATCGATTGTCTTGACCTGCCGGGCTTTAACTTTACCGATGAGCATGGTCGAGCTGCTGCCAGACGCCTGATTAACCAGATAAGGACTGTTGACCTGCTGGTTCTCATGGTCAGGGCGTTTGAAAATCCCGCGGTACCTCCTTATCGAAACACGGTAAACCCGGCCGGAGATTTAGCGGAGTTGAAAACCGAACTGCTGCTTGCCGATTTGGAGCTGGTAGCTACTCGCATCGAAAAACTCGAAAAGCAGGTCCACAAGCCCACCCAGACTCAGGCCCACGATAAGATCGAATTGGCACTGCAAAAAAAGTTGCAGCAGGCTATAGAATCAGAAAGGCCCATAAGCTCTGCTGTCGAAACCGGCGCCGAACGCGAAATGATTAAGTCCCTCGGATTCCTGACCTTAAAGCCGATGGCGGTCGCTGTAAACATTGACGAGGACCGGTTGGATAAAGAGTTTGATTTCAGCAGCGTGATTGATAGTTCTGTGCCGGTCCTTACAATCTGTGCCAAGCTGGAACACGAGCTGTCGCAGTTAGATGATGAAAGCAGGGCCGAGTTTATGACTGACTTAGGATTAACCGAATCGGCAGCAAGTAAGTTCGTCAAAAGCTGCTATTCGGCCCTGGGTCTTATCAGCTTTTTAACGGTGGTCTCGAATGAGCTGCGCGCCTGGCCAATAAAGCAGGACACTGTGGCGCTGGATGCCGCCGGCAAGGTGCACACTGACATTAAGCGGGGTTTCATTAGGGCTGAAACTTTTGCCTTTGACGACCTCAAAGCCCTTGGCAGCGAAAAAGCACTCAAAGCCGCAGGCAAAATCCGGCTCGAAGGAAAAGAATACGTCGTCCAGGACGGCGACATTATCAATTTCAGGTTTAATGTTTAAAGGCACAAAGGAGCAAAGGGACAAAGGAACAGAGTGGCAGAGTGGCAAAGGGACAAAGAAAAAAAAGAAGAAAAATATCACTTTGTGCCTCTGCGCCTTTGTGCCTCTGTGCCTTATCAGTGATGGCTGTTGTGCTGCTGTGTCTGCATTCTAAAAAACAGGACATATCCAGTGTCTATACTTATGAAATTATCAATACCTTTCCTCACGACCGAAATGCTTTCACGCAAGGGCTGGTTTTCGAAGATGGCGTTTTATATGAAGGAACAGGACTTTACGGACGTTCGACTTTGCGCAAAGTCGAATTAGAAACAGGCAGCATCCTGCAAATGCACAAACTATCGGCCGAATTCTTCGGCGAAGGTATTACCATTTATGGGGACAATATTATTCAGTTAACATATAAGGAAAACGTTGGCTTTGTTTACAACAAATATACCTTTGAGCTGCTGCGAACATTCAATTACCCAACCGAGGGCTGGGGCATTACACATAACGGCAGGCAGTTGATTATGAGTGACGGCACACCAACATTGTATTTCATAAACCCTGAAACGTTTGAGCAAGTCAGCCGGATTAGAGTATATGACCGCAATGTTCCCGTGTGGAGGCTTAATGAGCTCGAATATGTCGAAGGCCAAATCTATGCCAATATCTGGCCTACCGAACGCATCGCCAGAATTGCCCCAGAGACAGGCCAAGTGCTCGGCTGGATAGATATGAAAGGGCTTTTAACTCAGCAAGACTATAGCCGGACGGTCGATGTTCTCAACGGTATTGCCTACGACCAAAAAAGTGGACGGCTATTTGTGACCGGAAAGTTGTGGCCAAAACTCTTTGAGATAAACCTGATTCCCGCAAAATAGTTATGGCGGAAAATATCTGTGTTTGCTATAAGAATATAATATTCTGCAATTGAGTCCATAAGACGCAGTTTAGCCGTCGCCGGCACGGCGACAGCACACGCTGCGACACCAGCATACTTTCCTTCTGGAGAGAACGTATGAAAGCAATTGTGCTAACCGGTTTGAGGCAAATGGAACTAAGGGATGTGCCGGAGCCGGGTATTGAAAAAGAAACGGATGTTCTGTTGAAAATTGAAAGAGTGGGCGTCTGCGGTTCCGATGTGCACTACTACGAGACCGGCAGAATCGGCGAGCAAATTGTCGAGTATCCTTTCATAATAGGCCATGAATGTTCCGCAACGGTCGAAGCTGTTGGCAGCTCAGTTACCCACGTCAAAGC
>JBDRTM010000287.1:0-4315 GCA_043824065.1 Planctomycetota bacterium
GCATCTTTATACGTTGAGAGTAAGATATGAATTCAAGTGACAAGCTAATAGAACAAGTGCTGATCCTTCGTTGTCAGATCGGTGACAAGGATGCTCTTGCCGGGCTTATCGAACGATACCAGGCGCCGCTGCGTTACTTTATAAGCCGTTTGTCGGCCAATTCCGAGACGGCCGAAGACATCTTTCAGGATACCTGGCTGACCGTTATCAGGCGCATACATAGTCTCAAAAAAACCGATGCGTTCTCAACCTGGCTGTACCGTATCGCACGTAACAAGGTGTATCAGCAGTTCAGGAGAAAAAGGAAATTGTTCGAGCTTAACGAAAACATAGCCGTCCCGAATGATACCGAGAATGACGTTTTTTCCACCGAAGATGCAGCGAAAATCCATAGATGTCTAACAGAATTGCGACCCGAACACAAAGAAGTCCTGATGCTGCGTTTCCTTGAGCAAATGTCATATAAGCAGATATCCGAGGTATTAAACTGTAATCTGGGCACTGTTAAATCACGAATCCATTATGCAAAACTTGCACTTAAAAAAGAAATGGAGATATAAAAATGGCAAAAGAAAATGATTTAAAAGAAGAGCTTCTCAAACAAATGGAATCGAAGAACACCTAAAAAAAATGTCCCAGGATAAATGAACTACTTCTAAAGCTTGACAGCCCGTATGTTACTTATTAAACTCCCGAATGTTTTTTGCTGCAAAACTTTCTAATGCAATAGCATCCGTGGGAAAAGGTAACTTCTAAAAAGCAAACAGGAGGCAGAACAAATGAATAGAATATCTGGCTTAATGAATCGCAGAGACTTTCTACAACTAACAGCAGCGAGTGCAGCGGCACTTACCCTGCCGCGTATTGCTTTTTCAGCTAAGGCAAAAAACAAACCCAATGTGCTGTTCATTGCTATTGACGACCTCAATGACTGGATTGGCTGTCTGGGCGGGCATCCCGACGTAAAAACCCCGAACCTTGACCGCCTCGCTAAAAGAGGGGTGCTCTTTACAAACGCCCACTGTTCAGCCCCTGCCTGCAATCCTTCACGAGCCAGTCTTATGACGGGGATTCTGCCGTCAACATCCGGCGTCTATCACAATCCGGACCCCTGGAGAAAATCGCCCGCCCTTCGTAACGCCGCCACAATTCCGCAGCACTTTATGGCTCACGGCTACACCGCGGTCGGCGGCGGCAAGATTTACCACGGACGTTTCCCTGACCCGCCCTCATGGCAGGACTATTTCCCGTCCCAGAAGAAGAACAAGCCCGATGACCCGATGCCTGCGAATCCACCGCTGAACGGCATCCCGAAAACCGCACATTTCGACTGGGGTCCGGTGGACGTGCCCGACGGGCAGATGGGCGACTCGCAGGTCGCCGACTGGGCAATAGAGCAGTTACAAAAACGGCACGACAAACCGTTTTTCCTCGGCTGCGGCTTCTTCCGCCCTCATTTGCCCTGGTACGTACCGACCAAATATTTCGATATGTACCCGCTGGATAAGGTAACGTTACCGAATATCAATGAAAACGACCTTGATGACGTCCCCCCGCTCGGCAAAAAAATGGCCAATCCCGGGAAAGACCATAAAAAGGTCATCGAGCACAAACAGTGGCGCAAAGCTGTACAGGCCTACCTGGCTTCTATCAGTTTTGTAGATACCTGCGTGGGTCGCCTAATCGATGCCTTCGATAAAAGTCCTTATACCGACAACACCATAATTATACTCTGGAGCGACCACGGCTGGCACCTTGGCGAAAAGCTGCATTGGCGCAAATTCTCACTCTGGGAAGAAGCGACGCATAACGTCCTGATGGTCATCGCACCCGGCATTACTAAACCCGGCCGACGCTGCTCACGACCCGTCACTATGCTCGATATCTATCCGACGCTAATAGAGCTTTGCGGCCTGACTGCCAAGCCCGAGCTCGAAGGCCGAAGTCTTTTACCTTTATTGAAAAACCCGAAAGCGAAATGGGCCCGCCCGGCCCTGACAACGCACGGCCGAAATAACCATTCGCTACGTTCCGAACGCTTCCGATACATCCGTTACAGTGACGGCACCGAAGAGCTCTACGACCACCGCAGGGACGAGCTGGAGTGGAACAATCTCGCTGATAATCCTAAGTACAACCCCATAAAAAAGCAGCTCACAAAATGGCTCCCAAAAACAAACGTCCCCGATGTGCCAAGAACCAAGACCAAAAAGTAACGCCCACTAAAGAAGACCAAACGCAAAACATAAAAACGTGTAAAAGTTGTCATTCTGAACGAAGCACAGCCTTTAGCTCTGAGCGTAGTCGAACGGGGAAGTGAAGAATCTCTTTCCCGTCAAAATTCAAAAAGTCTTTACGCAGTTATAGCGAACTCAGATTAAAACCTGTGTGACTTTCAACAGGACACGTTCATAACTGTATCTTTTTCCAATTGGCAAATCATCGTAAGTACCCATAGTTCCTAACGTTGAGGCAAAAAACCACAAATATTTCCAAAAAAAATAGAAAAAAATAGAAAAACTCTTGACTTGCTCAAAAATAACCTATATTTTATCGGACGGAGCAACACGTACCGGAGGGTATGAAAAGGCGGGGAGCAGACCGTAATTCCTTTGAAGTCTTCCTACCCGCAAGAACTACATTGAGCAGTTGCTCTATATATACAAGAGGATGTTTATGTCCGTTTTTATGGAGAAAAGCGGTGCGGGGGAACGGAGTCCCCATTTATTCAGAGCCGAAGGTCTGCAACCGCAGGCCGAAAGGCTTCCTTTCGGACGAGCTTCTCCCCGAATCTCCCACTTATCCGTGCTCCAGGGCACAAGTTCCCGGCCCAAAGAGGAGTAACTCGAAAATAAATGTAATTTGTCTTTAGCCATAACTGTATTTGACAATCTTATCCATAGAGGAGGTGATGCAGAAAAAGTGTGAAAATATTTTTAAAATGAAAGGAGAACAAAATGAAAAGGATTTCGCTGCTCACAATAGTAATGTTAACGGTTGCCTCCGGTGTAGCTAAAGCACAGAGTTCTGGTTACAGTTCTTTCCGTTATCGTACTCGCTGGTCTCCCTATGCTTTTAGTCATAAACGTTCTGGTTTGATTTCCGGTTATCTCCGCTACTCTCCTTATGGTTTTAATCATAAAAATCCTTCAGGTTTGATTGATGAGGATTTCTATTACACTCCTTATGCTTTTAGTCATAAACATTCTGGTTTGGTTTATGACTCTTATAGTAGATCCTATTCCTCCTATTATGCCCCCTATTACCGCATTCAGCGTGCTCCTGTCGTGGTTGTTCATAGTGTTCATCAGCCTCCTTGTGCCCATAGTTATAAATACTCTCAGCCGTCCAACGAGGCGAACAATAGTTACCAGGAAAAGTTAATCGCCCGCAGACAGAGAATCAACCAGGCCAGAGATTCTCGAAAGCAAATAAATATGGCGAAGGAAAATGATGGAAAGGAGATAATTTACAGATATCTTAAAAGCAGAAATATAGATGATTTTGAAATGACCGGGATTTTGAAAATAACTAACAAGACAGTAAACGTCAACTTTCTGCTTAGAGATAAGAATATAATAATAACATACTGGGACCTGGATGAAGTGCAGTCTCTGTTGCAGCAGCCCGGATATAAAAGAAACTACTATGAAAGACATGAACAGCAATGGAAAAACCTTTGCACAAAATATATACAAACAGGAGGGAAAGTCTATCTAATAACATCTGCAGATGCGAAAGAAATATTAGCCAAACTAATGCTCTGCCCCGAGCTAAATGACGGTTAATACAGTTCAGAAAAAATATATGTGATTCTCCAAAACAGAACTCCGGCCGTAACAGCCGGTAAGGTGGGGCTTTCGTCCTTCGCAGTCCCGATTTCCTCGGGAATAATTTGGGCTTCATACTATCAATGAGTAAGTGCGCCATTTGAAATTGGGTTTGTTTGGGTTTGTTTTTTGGGGGCCTGAAGGCGGTTTTATTCTCATAATCCTTTGTGGCAAATAAGTTTGCGCTCATTTTGGGCTTTTTGGAAATTGGGTTTGATTGGGTTTGAATTGGGTTTGTTTTGACCAAGTGTCCAATTGTGTTTATTTTCATAAGCCATTTTTGAAAAGATACTTACAATCATTTTGGCCTTTCGGAAATTGGGTTTGTTTTTCATATTTAGTACAGCGTACAGCGTATAGCGTATAATGTATAGCGTACAGCGTATAGCGTATAATGGATAGCGTACAGCGTACAGCATATAGCGTATAGCGTTGGGCCGGTTGGCGCGGATTTGGGCTTCGGTGGCCATTGGGAACTCTCCGTA
>JBDRTM010000288.1:0-20252 GCA_043824065.1 Planctomycetota bacterium
CCAAGTCATCATTGTTGCCTACGACCCCGCATCATTCGATATTCCTTGTTCGATATTGGATATTCTTTTCGTCCTCTTTCTTCCCTCTTCTGCCATTTTACTTTAGCTCACTTTAGGCACTTTAGTTCACTTTAGCCGTAGGGTATGTACAGCACACCATTTTTTGAAGCGAACAGATATGAGAAATTGGCGTAGCTTTGATATGGTGATTCTTATTTCTGGCTTCTCTTGAACTCACGGATTGGATAAAATGGTTCTTTGCTAATCCTATCAATCATTATTATCGCAAGGAGCGTAAATTATGGCTTTTACATTACAATTAGGCCAACAGGCGCCGGATTTCAAATTACCCGCCACAGATGGCAGCACATACCAGTTATCTGATTTTGATGACGAAGTATTGGTAGTCTTCTTCACCTGTAACCATTGTCCCTATGTCATCGGCTCTGACGAAGTCACTCGACAGACGGCTGAAAAATTCGCCCCTCAAGACGTCAAATTTGTCGGTATCAATTCCAACAGTAAGAACACCTACGCCGAAGATGATTTCCAGCACATGGTCGCACGCATGGATGAATACAAATTCCCCTGGCTCTATCTTTATGACGAACCCCAGGAAGTCGCAAAGGCCTATGGTGCTTTACGGACCCCGCATTTTTTCGTATTTGACAAAGAGCGCAGGCTCATTTACACCGGCCGCGGCGTAGATAATCCTCGCGACACCCGAAAAATGAAAACCAACGACCTTGAAAGGGCTCTGGAAGAACACTTAGCCGGCAAACCTGTATCTGTCCCCCTTACAAACCCGATAGGCTGCAATGTCAAATGGGAAGGAAAGGACCCTCACTGGATGCCCATCGAAGCCTGCGATTTAATCTGATACATCGAGTCCCGTCGCACCAACAGCCTTCACAAGACCTGTCCTGAGTGAAGTCGAAGGACCAATTAACTAATTCACTAATCAACCAATCACTATTCTTTTTTTCCTTGCATTTCCCCCCTCCTTCACAGTAATATACCATCGACGTGCGGGCGTTCATTGAGTTCTTCACCATAGGAGTAACGTAGGGTGTGCACTGCACACCTTTGTTCTATTTAGAAAGACGAGGATTATATCATGGCTCGTTTTCTTATCATGACCGGAGCAGCTCTTGGACATGTGACGCCGTGTATGCCGATTGCCCGGAAGCTGGTCGAACGTGGGCATGAGGTTCTATGGATCACAGGTCGCCGGTACAAAGAAAAAGTTGAGGCTACAGGGGCAAGATTTCATCCTCTCCCGAAAGAAAGTGACCCTAATGGGATGGAAATCTACGATTTTCATCCCGAATTGAAGCAACTGAAGGGAGTCGCTCAAATCAAGTGGTGGGTAAAACATGTCTTTCTGGATGCCTGCGCACGAGAGATTGAGGCCATTGAGACAGTCCTGACAGATTTTCCGGCTGACGTCCTTGTAGGTGATACCATCACCTATGGCCTTTACTTCCGGTCAGAAATGGGAGGCCCGCCCAGTGCAATGATTTCTCTACTGCCTCTGTGCCTGCTTAGCTGTGATACGGCTCCCTTTGGTATAGGTCTGCTGCCGGGGAAAAATCTCATCACGAAAACCAGAAACCGAATGCTCAACTTTCTTACTCATCGTATCTTACTCCGCGATATCACCACGTATGCAAATAATGTCCGACTCGAATTAGGACTTAAGCCGCTGAATGGGCTGTTTTTCAGGGCCATGTTCGATATACCTTCATTAGTTATGCATATCTCAACACCTGCTTTCGAATATCCTCGCAGTGACCAACCTGAGAATTTCCATTTCGTTGGGCCAATCTTGCCAGAACCTGACCATACATTTCAGCCGCCGCACTGGTGGTCCGATTTGAAGGGTTCTGAGCCCGTGATATTGGTCAACCAGGGCACTGTGGCGAAGGACCTGGATGACCTGATCGTTCCAACGATCCAAGGACTAAAGGATGAGCAAATGCTGGTGGTGGCTGTTCCAGTGAAGCAAGGTCAGTTGGGAGAGCTTCCGGAGCATGTGCGTGCGGAGCCATTCATCCCCTTTGGCCATCTGCTCCCTCACGTAAACGTGATGGTAACGAACGGTGGATACGGGGGCACGCAAATTGCTTTGGCACAGGGCATTCCGTTGGTGGTTGCCGGCGAGACCGAGGACAAAATAGAGGTCGCCGCACGAGTAGAATGGGCGGGAGCCGGTATCAACCTGAGAAAGCAACGCCCGTCGCCTGGTGAAGTGCGAGACGCCGTCAAGGAGGTATTGGCCAACCCGGTCTATCGTGAGAACGCAAGACGTATTCAATCTGATTTCGCCAAGTATGATGCCCCAACACGAGCAGCCGAATTACTGGAAGCCCTGGCGAGTGGTGAGTTGTGCCAATAACAAACAGTCTATTGATCCACTCGTGAAGTATGGATAACCACCCATTCTTAACAGACACTTCATTTCCGAAGCATTTCCCTTCCTGCCGGTCTAACCAAATATGCATCTGGCTTACTTCCGCACGCCCGGTACATATCTTCATCTGATTTCCGCACAGCCCAATAATCCATAATCCATCTCGACAATTCGTAAAAAGGTCACGTAGTCCTTTTGATTAATCAAAAGGACTACATGCTTTTTAAAAAACGCAGCAAGGCGGGTCGTGCTGGGCACACTACGAAATGAGGGAAAGCCACTCAGCCGTACCAGAACCTCGGCTCGGCAGGCTATTCATAAAATAAACCTCCAAGTTCACCCCGTGAGATAACAAAGTTTATCTCACCGGGGCCAATCCACTTCATCCTGAGCGAAGTCGAAGGGCTAATTCTCTAATCCACCAATTCACTTCTTCCATCGTCCGCCTTCTATTCTTTTACCTGATATCCTGCTGTCCTGATACCCTGCCACCTGGTTTCCTGTTAACCTGATAACCGTTTACCATCTTACGAGCAACGAGCATCCAGCATCGAGCATCGAGCATCGAGCATCCAGCATCGCTTGTCCGCCGTAGCTGGTTTCTACATAGCCTCCGGCGAAGTAGAATAGCGAAGGCGGAAGCATCGAGAGCCGTCTGATTTCACCAAATGTCCAAAGCGCCAAGAATGGCCTTTAACAGTATTAAAAACGGATTTTTAAGGACATATTTGACTTTTAGCCGATTACGACTATACTTAAGTAGTCGGATGGTAATTTTTATCAGTTATCAATTAGGAGTACCCATCGTGAGCGGGCTTCTCGGAGGGGTATCAAGAATCGCCTCTTTTTTGGCGGAGCCAAAGTAATATGGCAGGGATGTTTGACAATAGTTTAGTTATTCAGGTTCAGCAGGCCAACGACATTGTTGACGTGATAGGTGAGCACATAAGCCTCAAGAGAAAAGGCCGGGAAATGGTAGGCATGTGTCCTTTCCACGATGACCATCGCCCGAGTTTGAATGTCAGCAGCGTCAAGCAGATATTCAAATGTTTTGCCTGTGGTGCCGGCGGTGATGTGTTCAAGTTTGTTCAGATGCGAGAGAACCTCACTTTCCCGCAGGCTATTCAAAGGTTGGCCGAGCGCGCTGGCATTAAGCTAAAACCTGCCAAACCTTCCAGGAAGCCGAGCCAAACCCAGGAGCCGTCGGAAGATATCGACCCGAACCAACTGGCAAAGGTCAACGCCTGGGCCGCTAAATACTTCCAGCGAAACCTCCACGATGAAAAAAAGGGCAAACAAACCCGTGACTATATCGCCCAAAGGCAGATAACATCGCAAAGCGTAAAAGAATATCAGCTCGGCTTAGCTATTGATTCGCCCGATGATTTGCTCCGGACCGCGAAGGCTAAAAAAATACCAACCAAACTCCTGGAACAGGCAGGTCTAATAACGGCCCAGCATCAGGACAAGTTTATAAACCGCCTGATGTTTTCTATTACCGATGTCACCGGCAGGGTTATTGGCTTCGGCGGTCGCACGCTGGACGAAACCGGCGCTAAATACATAAATTCGCCAACGACGCCTCTGTTTGACAAAAGCAATTCGCTGTACGGCCTGGAGCAGGCACGCCATCAGATTGTCTCCACAGGCACTGCGGTTGTTGTGGAAGGCTACACCGATTGCATAATGGCGCATCAATTCGGCTGCACCAATGTTGTTGCCACGTTGGGAACCAGTTTCACTACCGGCCACGGACGCATCTTACGGCGGTATGCGAAAAAAGTGATTTTGCTTTTCGATAGTGACGTCGCCGGCATTGAAGCTGCCAACAGGGCCTTGGATGTCTGTCTCTCTCAGCGCATAGATATCAGACTTGCTTCGGTGCCGGAAGGTAAAGACCCCTGTGATTTTCTTTTGGCCGCCGGCAAAGAGCGGTTTGAACAGCTTCTAAACGATGCCGTCGATGTCTTCCAGTTCAAATGGAACAGGTTGACAGCCAGTTTCGGCAGCGAGGACACTCTCGCCGGCAAAAGGTTAGCGATTGAAGAGTACTTACAGACGATAGCAACCGCCTTATGGGCCGGCAACGTCTCGCCGATAGACCGCGGATTGATAGTGAACCAGGTTTCGAAGATTATCGGCCTTGATACTAAGCAAATTAATGCCGAGCTGAACAGGAGACTCAGACAAGCACAAAGGACCACAAGTTATAACGCCGAAAACCAAAAAGGCCGGAACATAGATTACGGCCGGGGCCTCTTTGCCACAGCCCAACGCGAGGTCCTCGAAGTATTGTTGAATGAGCCGAAGCTCTTTGAGATTGTAAAGCAAAAAATTACAGCAGAACTCTTCGATGTACCGATATTGAGACAAATTGCAGCGATTATGTTTGAAACGTTGAATACCAATATTGATGCTTCGCTTGCAGAGATATTAGCCGGAGCTGAATCTGTAGAGCTTGGCAGCTCTCTTGTGGAATTGACCCAGGCCGGTGAGGAAAAAGGAAATTTCCAGGCCCGCCTCATAGGAGCCTTGGATACGATTGACCGCTATCAAGCACAGAAAAAAAACAGCCGCATCGAAACGATAGAGGACCAGAGAAAGTTTCTACGCAAAGTCTATGAAAATACCGGAAAGGAAAACCCCCACAACGTGGGTATGGTATAGTGAACAACTGTCGGCAGATAGCCGTAACATAAGTATTTAGGGTCTATCCTGATAACTACTCGTTGGCCGGAGACCGACCGATGGAGCCTTCTCCAAGCCAGGGGGTTATTAGGATAGGCTCTTAGCACCGCCTTGCCCCTGCAATCTTACCCTCGACCTGATCGGGGGTCTGAGGAAGGGGCCCGTTAGGCGCAGGTGCGAATGCGAGGAATGCTTTGTTCTTCCCCGCTGTGATTATGGATTAATTTTATAAAACATATAGAAGGGTGCAAATTGTGGCAAAAAAACGAAAAAAGAAAGCCAAACAAAATATCCCCGATAAAGTGAGCTCTGATAATGAGTCCTCAAAGAGCGCCGAAATCATAAGCCCGGAGCAGCAGATAAAATTGATCATCGAAAAGGGCGAGAAAAAGGGCTTTCTCACTTACGAGGAGATGAACGATGACTTGTCCGAGGATGCCATCAGCCTCAGTCGTCTGGATAGCCTGCTGGAGACGCTGGATGAAATGGGCATCACTCTGCTCGATGAGGCTGATGTCGAATCCCGGCGGGCCGCAAAAGCCCAGGAGGAGGAATTCGAAATCCCCGATGACCAAAGTCCCGACAAAGAAAAGCAGCTAAAAGAGGACGAGCTGCTCGAAAAACAACTCGTCGGCGAGGAAGTCGCCAGACGAATTGACGATCCTATCAGGATGTATTTGACTCAAATGGGCCAGATACCTCTGCTGACGAGAAAGTCTGAAATCGCTCTCGCACGAAAAATTGAAATAGCGAGAATGACCTTTAGAAGGAAAATGCTCCAAAACGACTACTGCGCCAGAAACTCCCTCGATTTACTACAGCAGGTACACAATGGCATGATGTCGTTCGATAGAACAATCAAAGTCGGTACCGCACCGCAGTTCACGAAAAGCGTAATCAAAAAGCGACTCCCTGAGAACATCAGGACCGTAGATAAACTGCTGAAAATCAACCAGGATCTGTTTAAGAAAACTCTCACGGACCACAACAACAAGGAAGCCAAAACCGCATTGAAGCGAATACGCCGAAACAAACGAAAAGTCGCAACACTGCTCGAAGAGCTTAGCCTGCGGACCAGCAGAATTCAACCGATTAAAAATAAGCTCCACGGCATCTGCGGTAAAATGCACCAATTAGAACAAACTATCACAGCAGGCCCTAACGACAATATAACCGTCGATGATATCAATACGATGAGGCAGGAGCTGACCGGCCTTACCGAATTGGTGATGGAAGCGCCGAAACAGCTTAACAAAAGACTGTACTCACTGGACCGAGTCTTCGGTCAATATGAGAACACTAAACGAACGCTCTCCAGCGCAAACCTTAGATTGGTCGTTTCTATCGCCAAGAAATATCGCAACCGTGGCCTGAGCTTTCTGGATTTAATCCAGGAAGGCAATACCGGCCTGATGAGAGCCGTGGACAAATATGAGTACCGAAGGGGATATAAGTTCAGCACCTATGCCACCTGGTGGATTCGACAGGCGATTACTCGTGCGATAGCCGACCACGCGCGAACGATTCGCATCCCCGTGCATATGATAGAGACGATGAGCCGACTGCGAACGGCCGGCAAAGTTCTGCATCAGAAATTAGGCAGAGAAGCTACTGTTGAAGAAATCGCCGAGGAAGCCGAGATGACCGTCGAAGAGACCCGCAGGGTGCTCAAGATTTCCAAGCATCCCATCAGCCTCGACAGGCCGATAGGCGAAAGCGAGGACAGCTACTTCGGCGATTTTATCGAAGATAACGCCATCGATTCACCGGTGGCCTCCGCTACTCAGGAAATGCTCAAGGAAAGAATCGATGTGGTCCTCAAAACGCTTTCATATCGCGAGCGCGAGATTATCAAGCTGCGATACGGGATCGGCGACGGCTATACCTATACGTTAGAGGAAGTCGGCAGAATCTTCAAGGTTACACGCGAGCGCGTCAGACAGGTCGAGGCAAAAGCCATACGCAAGCTCCAGCACCCCGTCCGTTCACGCAAACTCGAGGGATTCATGGACCATAAAACTGCATGAATGGGGAAAAAGTGAGCTAAAGTGCCTAAAGTGAACTAAAGTAAATTAAAGTGACTAAAGTGCCTAAAGTGAGCTAAAGTTGGATGACAGAAGGCAGAGGACGGAGGGTGTTTACAATTGAGTCCGCCAAAAGACGGAGGATTCCGCTACCCGCCTACGCGGGCACAGGCTACGAAATGCGGGGGCAGGCGGCAGGAACCTATCCTTCGATTACACTCCCACTTTCGCAGAAGCTTCGGAGGACAGGAAAAGGGGGACAGAAGACGGTGTTAGTTAATTGATGATTAGTTGATTGGAACAAAGTTGGGGCAGGCCGGCCGCGGGGAATTAGCATAAAAAAAGCCCCGCGATATAATTGCGGGGCTGAATATTTAAGATCGGACATTAATTGTAATCTGGCTTATCGCCTGTATACCACCTTAGCGGCACATCGTCTCCTGTAGTTTCTTCCAGAGCGGTAACGTGTCCGTCCAGCCAAAGGATATTAGTTCGTCCGCCGGTCCTGTCGTCGTCGGCGTATCTGATATTGTGTCTGAAAATTTGCCGATAGCTGTAGAAACGACTGCCGCCTCGTCGATAGCTGGTCAGATTCATAGCGCCAGGTCTGTCATTGTTGTGAAGGCAATCGCTGGTGCCGCCATCCGGTCTGGGTTCGGCGTGGTCGAGACAATAGATGAATTCTGAAAGGCGGTATATATCATTTGTATTTCGACCCCTGGCTCTCTCATGATGGTTCAAACCAAACGCTGCGTGCTGAATTACATAAGAAGAGTCGGAATTTTTAGTGTTTCCACTATAAGTATATATCAGTCTCGTATTAGTAGCACTTTGAAAGCTCGGACAGCCGAATATCTTCGTCTCTTTCAGGTAGTCTTTGTAAAAAGTACCCCAATAAGTCCCGCCGCCGGAACCGGCCCTTCGATAAGTAACGCCGTCTGACTCGAACCACAGAAATCCGTTGGAGCTGCCCGTATTAGGCAGTTTGCGTTCGTAGTCGTCTAAGTACATTGCTACAGCCAATCCCACATTCCGCAAATTTGATTTGCAGGCTGTTTCCCGTGCTATCTCCTTGATCTTCCGCATCGCAGGCATTAGGATTGCCAGCAGTACGGCAATGATGGCAATAACCACCAATAGCTCTATTAACGTAAAGCCTTTTGCCATTTGCTTAGTGGACCTTTTTTTGTGATTCGTCATTGGCTTGTCTTCTATAAATCTGTCTAATAAATTTGAGTAAATCAACAGTGTTTCTCAAGATATTCCGGATGTTGGTATGATGAGGACACCGGCAGCTTCCTCAACTGCCAACAGCCTACTTTTGCAATTTTCTCTATTTGACGTTTCTAATTTTAATCAACTCAACTACTATGCTGATTTTTTATGCCACCAGTATAACACAACTATCTCGAAAGTCCAACTATTTTTTATCCTTATCGAGCGGTTTTGGGTGACATAGCGGATCCAAAGCCAGATGTGCTCACCTAAAACAGCTCCTGCCACGTTCTTTTAACATACCACAAGCAGTCCATCCCGTCAAGATAAAAAGTTGTCCCCAACTGCTAAACCTACAATTTACTCCGTCGTTCGTCGCTTGTGGTTCGTGGCTCGTGCGAAATTGGTCCCGCCGGAGCCGGCCCCTCGACGTTAGTATTTAGATTGCCGCGCAATTCTGCGAATTGCTCGCAATGACGGACCCCAAATAAAACTTTGGAGATAGATACTGGCAATGTCAGGCCAGATGTATTATCCTACTGAAATAGAAAGCTTGCCACTGGGGCTAAGCGTTCTAAATGTAACATTAGTAAAAGAGAGGAGCTAACCACAATGAACCGACCAAGATTCTCAAATCTGAGAAATACTGTTCTGGCCGTGGCAGCCATCTTTGTTATCTTAGCTGACGGCGCAAGTGCCCAGCAGAAACTGGGTGACCTCGTGACAGAGGGCGGATTCGATTGGATGATTGACCAGTGGGCGGCCACGACCGACCAGGGTGACAAGGTTGAGCTTGTTTACAAGTGGGAACTCGATAAGCACCTGGTTACCATTCATCTTAAATGGCCGAATTACGAGTACCGTGGTCTGATTTTCTATGTGCCGAGCGAGGACAAAATCGTCCAGATAGGTGCGGATAACCAAGGCGGTAGCGGCAAAGGTACTTGGGACGCCGACGGTAACAAGGCGGTCCTTAAAACCGAACACACCGGGGCCGACAGCCAGACTAACAAAATGGGGTACGCCTTCTCGAAAGTCGATGCCGATACAATGAAGCTGGAGGTTTACGAAGTGTATAGCGCGGGTGAGCTTGCTGATTATCCGAGCTTCACTGCGGAGTTCAAGCGCCAGAAGAAGCAGGCCGACGAAAAGAAACAGGGATAGATAATCCCACAATTGCCATCGAACAAAATTAGTGCATAAGTCATAAGCGCACAAGTCATAAGCAACTTGTCTTTCCAATCTTATACCCTTGAGCACCTATGCTCTTGTGCTCTTTTATGTCAGTGGTTCGTAGAATTCTTCCGGTCGGTCGCCGAGTGTGTTTGTCAGTGTGCCTAAGTTTTCAATAGTACATTCGATGCGAGCGCCCGGCTGTAAATAATCGCCAGTGGCCAAACCTACGCCGGATGGTGTGCCGGTGGCAATAACGTCACCCGGCTCGAGTGTCATTATATGGCTTAAAAATGAGACAATGTCGGCCACCGGATAAATCATCTGCGAAGTATTTGCTTTCTGGCGGACCTGGCCATTGACGGTGAGGGTCATATTCAGATTCTGCACATCAGCGACCTCATCGCGAGTCAACAGGTACGGCCCCATCGGCAAAAAGCCGTCAGACCATTTGCCGTTCAGCCAGTCGTAGAATTCGTCCCAGGGCCTTTCGGCCCTTGCCTTCTTGAAGGTTACGCTGCGGGCTGATACATCGTTGGCGATAGTGTAGCCGGCTATGTAGTCAAGGGCACTGTCGGCTGTAATAGCTTTGGCTTCTTTACCGATTACAATCGCAAGCTCAAGCTCATAATCTATCTTTTTGCTGTAGGCCGGCCAAGGTATCTGTTCATCGGGCCCGATTACAACTGTCGGCGGCATAAGAAACGGCCTGGGCACCGTCGTCATTCGCGGCGAATCCGAGAGTCCGACCTTAAAGCCGCGAGTGACACTGGCCTCCTTGATATGCTCGCTGTAATTGCCTGCCAAAGCGAGCGCTTTGCCCGGTCTCGGAATAGGCGCAAGAAGTTTAACCGAATCGAGAGGAATTAATTCATCGGCTGAATCAGTCCGTTCGGCAAGCTTCGCAAGGCAGGCTGAACCTTTTTGCAGAATTTCTTTTACACTGCGGGGCGGATTTGGACCATCCCAGGCTGATGGGATATCTATTAGTCCTTCCTTAGCTAATATTCCGCAGGAAACTGACTGAGCTTTAGAATATGTAACCAATTTCATTTATTTGTCCTTATTTTTGTTCTGTAGATTTATGGCGGTAATAATATCAAAAATAGCTTGCACTTGCAGCATGAAAATTCTTTAATGTGGTTTGTAGCTCTAAATTCAATAAGGAGGGCTATCATGCCGGCAAGATAATACAATTAGTCGGATGTAGCAAGTTCACGTAAGTCCTTTTACGATGAGGAGTACCGAGTTTTTCGTGTGGACAGGACCAAAAATAGCTTGACTGTACAGCGGTAAAATTCTTTAATATGGCCAGTGGGTTATCGGGTTGCAGGATATCAGGTTATCGGGATATCAGGTTGCAGGATATTAGGATACCAGGGAATCAGGTAGCCGATAAGAGAACAAGGACAGAATTAAGAAAAAAATTAACTAACTGGTGATTGGGAATTTAGTTAGGGATTTAGAAATGACAATAAAAGAGATCTGGTCGGGAACGAGTAAGTGGCTGCGTTCTCACAATCCATCCCGTTCTGCAAATTATAAGCCGGACGTAGATGATGATGGTTTGATTAGCCGGGAGGCAGAGTCCACGGTGACGGCTGTTGATGATGCCGGGCGAACCGGTCGGCAAAGTGATAAGCTTATCGTAAAAGCAGTTCCGCCGATGGACAAACATGAATCGCTCGAAAAACTTCATAAGGGCTTTAATAAACTCGTTGAGCAATTGCAGGATATTAACGAGCATTTGGGCCGTCAGGTTACTCAGCATGAAAATCTGATGAGCCGAATGGAACAACTGCCCAGTTTGCTTGAGAGTTTTCCTTCAGTTGTGGAAAATCAAAAGCGGATAACAGAGCAGCTTCTCGAGCAGTTAAAATCAGCCGCCGCTAAGAACCAGCAGTTCTTGGATGCTGTTGAAAGAATTCCGAATGAAACCGCCAAACAGACCGATGCTTTGGTTGATATCGACCATCAGCTTGGCGCCGCTGCCGATACCGATGTGCAGATGACTGAGAGCTTTAATAAATTTAACCAGACTATGGACAAGCTGGACCAGAGCACCCTTGCCCAAACCGACAGTATCATGCAGATGAGCCGTACCTTTGCCACGAGCGACAGATACCTGAAATACATCGTATCCAGGCAGAATAAACGCTTTGTCTGGGTATTTATAACTGCTTTGAGCGTATGCGTAGCTGTTATCTTGATTCTGACCGGCATCGTTATTTATCTTAAGTACTAAAACTGACCGGTTTCAAGCTGTCATGCTGAGCGAAAAAAGCCTTTAGTCCTGAGCGAAGTCGAAGGGGAAGCATCTGGCCTTAGCGAAGAATAATCGCATTATGTGGGCATGAGATTCTTCGCTCCACTTCGTTCCGCTCAGACTTGTCCTTGAGCGAAGTGAAGGAATGACAAATCGTGTTATGTTATTGTTAATAAAGTATTTATAGCAAATTACGCGACCAAAACTGTCAGTTTGAGTAAAGCACTAAAAATATTCTGTTTTTTGTTTGACCGCTGCGGGGTAGTGTGGTAGCATTTTTTTGTTCTTTGACAAGAATATAGCCTGATTGCAGGTCCTGAAGTTTTACTTTGGGATAATCAAATGGGAACTCGGTTTAAGTCCGAGACGGTCGCGCCGCTGTAAGCGTCTGTTCCGATTGGTGAATCGGAAATCCACGAGGCAATTTTTATCCACTGTCCGGCACTAATTCTTGTATCGAATCTATTTTGCTACAAAAATTAGTACTGGATGGGAAGGAGTCTCGAGGTAAGACGCAAGTCAGAAAACCTGCCTGTAGTTGGTTGCACACTCGTAGGGGAGCCTGTTTCGTCCAGCACCAATAAATTGAGCTTTAGCTAAATTTATTGGTGCTGGATTGCGAAACGGGAGCCCTGATGTTCTCGCGAGCTGGAACGTAACGCCGAAAGGCGTCCTGTGGAGTGTATAGGTCCGGCCTGATGCTAATCAGGCTGGGATTTGGTTTGGTGTGAATGGGAAAAAACCGTCGTTCCTTTCGTGGGAACGGCGGTTTTTTTGTTTTTAAAAACGCCCTCGCGATAAGGGCAGGCTAACAAGAAAGGAGGTGAGCAAAAGGAAAAAGGTGATGAAAGTGTGGAAGTTGTACCCAAAGTTTTTTGTGTGTAGCAAAAAGCCAAAAGAAGTGAAGTGGAAAGTTTTTGAAAAGCAAACGTTAATTTTTTGAATTGGAAGGATTAAAAATTATGGCTTCGGGAAAATTGATGAAATTTAGAAATCTGGTTTGTTTGATAGCTGTCCTGGCGATAACGGGTTCTTCGACGATTGCGACAATTGTCAGCGTCGGCAGCGGTGTAAATACGGCTGGGGTGTATATCGAGTGGTCCGATGGTTTTTGGACCGAATTTGAAGTGAACTTCGGACAAAACGAGACTGATACCATAACAGGGCTTGGATTGTTGCAGGAATTGAACAGCGCCGATTCGATTGATTTTACTTTAACAACGGAGGATTGGGGCTGGGGTATCGCTATTGAAGGAATAGAATACGTAGATGGAGGCGTGAGCCATTACAATCCCGGCTGGGTCGAGGGTGAGGACTGGTGGCATTACTGGAATAAGGATGCCGGCGCGGCAGATTGGGCATTTGCTTCCGTCGGAGGTGATGCCAGGATAGTAAGCGATGGAGATATGGACGGCTGGATTTACGGCCGAGCCGGTGCGCCGACAAGCGATTTTGCAGTAGAAGTTATCGAATATGTTGAAGGCTCCGGGGTAGGCAGTGACTGGCTCTCAGGCGAACCTTTTAATGACCCTAACTCCGCTCTTGGCAGACCTACCCTGGAAACAAGTGGTGATGGCTTCTTCATACCGGTGGATGAGAGCGTTCCCGTTGTACCGGTTTACCCGCCTTTCCGAACTTTCGAATTAGTTACTATCGGCAATGACGGTCAACTTACAGTTAAGTTCAGCCATCCGGTTGCAAATGACGAGAATAATCCTTACGGAATAGACTTTATCATCTACGGCAATGCTTACCAGATAATCGGCGGCGGTCAGGGCTGGACCAACGGTAATCCGGAAGAGACCATAGTCAGCGGCTCGGTTGCTGCTGAGCCGGGCATTGTTTCTGTCAGCCAGGATGGTGAGAACTGGTATTATTTCTCGTCCGGCCCGTATGCCGATAGCTTTGCTCCGACTGCGAGCTACGAGTGGGACGATGTTAACGATGTCTGGGCCGATGAGCTTGACCCGACGCGGCCGGTGGATCCTAATCTCAGCGTTGCGGGTATGACCGTTGCTCAGATGATTACGGCCTACGACGGTTCGGCAGGTGGGACGGGTTTCGATATAGGTGTGTTAGGGCTGGAATGGATTCAATATGTTCGAATTCAGGATGACCCCAACAGCAATGCTACTACCGAAATCGATGCGATCGCAGATGTGAGCTGCTGTGGTGATTATAAACATCCGTACCCTGTTGGCGATTTGAACCAAGACTGCAAAGTCGATTACGATGACTTTGGGATATTGATCCAATACTGGTTGGTTGAGATAAGCGGCCCGAATGACCCGGCTGTAATCGCAGATATCAATGAAGACGGTATTGTTAACATTGATGACTGGATTTTGATTTTTGATAATTGGATGGAATGTACGTGGGATTGTGAGTAATCGATAAGAAGATTCTAAAACAAAATGAAATGCGAAAGAGTGCTTTTACACTAATAGAGCTGCTTGTTGTGATATCGGTAATATCGCTGCTGATGGCGGTGTTAATGCCGGTGCTGGCTATGGCAAGGCGGCATGGCAAAACTGTTTTGTGCCTGAGCAACCTGAGGCAGTTAACGATTGCGGCTGATATGTACACCAACAGTAATGACGGGTACTATCCTATCGCGTATATGTATAAAGCAGGTCATCCGGTTGTTATTTCTTATGCCTGGGATTTTACCACAATAAAGGATTGGAGCAAAAATGAGGAAAAGGTGGTTCCGGGTTTGTTATGGCAGGACCGAACAATTGAAAGAATTCATCAGTGTCCGTCATTCAAAGGTTCGCACAACTGGCTTAATGACCCATATACCGGTTACAATTACAATACCAGCTATATAGGTCACGGCCAGAGAGAAAGCATAGAAACACCTGCAAAGGCTGACCAGGTTATAAGGCCGGGCAATTGCGTTCTTTTCGGCGACGGCGGTTACATTTCAGGCGCAAACAAATTTATGCGGGCGCCCTGGCCCAGTCCCGGCGATATGAACTTTAACGACAGGTACGCAGGTACACAGGACTATCGTCACCTTAATGCAACCAACGCAGCATACTGCGACGGCAGTGCCAAAACTGTTCGCAAGCTCTATACTGAAACAGATAAATGGTCGAAAGAGAAAATCGCAAAAGGAACCGGGTTTTTGTCGCCGGACAACAGCGCTTACGATTTGAAATAAAAAGTCCGGCATCTGCCCCGCTAACGGCATCCGGATTTGTAAAGCCAATGGTAAGATTGATTTTAATACGTCACGGTGAAACGAATTTTAGCTCACAAAACAGATATTGTGGGTTTAGTAATCCGCCATTGAATAATAAAGGGATACGGCAGTCTGAAAAGTTGGCCGTCAGGTTAAAAGATACAAAAATAGATAAGGTCTATTCGAGCGACCTGATACGAGCGTACCAGACCGCGAAGATAATCTTTGGTGATAATCCAATTGAGAAGACGCCGGATTTGCGTGAAATGAATTTCGGTCTTTTCGAAGGGTTAAAGTATGAACAGCTTGTTGGAAAGTATCCGGAGCTTTACAGAGACTGGGTGGACAACCCGGAAAAAATCAAAACTCCCAATGGCGAAGGACTAAGAGACTTAAGTAAAAGGGTTGAAGAGAAGCTGTCTATAATTGTCTCTCAACATAAAGACAAAACCTTAGCGGTTGTTGCTCATGGTGGGCCGATAAGGGTTGTGTTATGTAAGGCGCTGAACTTCGATTTGAAAATATTTTGGCAGATAGAGCAGCGGCTCGGTGCTTTGAATATCATAGATTACTCTGAAGAATCGCCGCCGATAGTGGTTAAAATGAACGATGTTTCTCATTTTTCCGCTAAGGAAAAAGTTACGTTATGAAAAAACTTATTCTTATTTTAGGTGGTGCCAGAAGCGGAAAGAGCATCTACGCCGTAGAGTTGGCAAAAAAGTTTAAGAAAAAAGTAGCCTTCATCGCTACGGCTACTTCCTTCGACGAGGAGATGGCCAAGAGAATAAAACTGCACAAAAGCTCAAGGCCGAGACGGTGGAAGCTAATTGAAGAAGGTAAAAACATCGGCCAGATTTTACCGGCGATAAAAGACAAATATGAAATAGTTCTGATTGATTGTTTAGGATTGTTAGTTTCCAACCTGTTAGCAGACAACTTAAAAGACAAGGAAATAGAAAGAAGAATAAACAAACTCATTGACGCCATACTGAAAGTCAACTTCACTACGATTATAGTATCAAATGAAGTCGGAAGCGGCATAGTTCCCGTGAATGCTTTGGCCAGGAGGTTTCGGGATTTGCTCGGACTGTCGAATCAAATGATAGCAAAAAAGGCGGGTAAGGTCATTTTTATGCAGGCCGGCATACCGGTAATAATAAAGGACGGACAAAAAGATGAAGATACTGAATGAGACGATAGGTAAAATTGAAAGAATCGATTATTCTCTTGCGAAAAAGACACAACAAAGGCTCGATAATCTTACCAAGCCGCAGGGAAGTCTTGGGCGATTGGAGGAGCTTGCCAAACAAATGGTAGAGATTACGAAGAACGAAAACCCTCCGGTTGAGAATAAGGTTATATTTACAATGGCCGGAGACCACGGCGTCGTAAAAGAAAGTGTAAGTGCCTTTCCGCAGGAAGTGACGGCGCAGATGGTTTATAACTTCCTCAGGAGCGGCGCTGGTATAAATGTGTTAGCTGAGCATACGAGGACCAGAGTTGTCGTAGTTGATATGGGAGTAGCAGAAGAGTTAAAAATTAAAAATGAAAACTTAAAAGTTAAAAAGATAAACTTCGGAACAAAGAATATGGCCAAAGGCCCAGCCATGACAAAAGAGGAGGCAGTAAGGTCAATCGAAGCAGGAATAGAGGTATTTGGGGAAGAATTACCAAACGGTATAGACATAGTCGGAACAGGAGAGATGGGGATAGGAAACACCACGCCCTCCAGTGCGATAGCTGCGGTTATAACAGGTGAAGCGGTTGAGGATGTAACAGGTAGAGGAACCGGTATAGACGATAAAGCCCTTGCTCACAAGATAGAAATTATCAAAAGGGTTATTGAAATAAATAAACCGGACCCAAAAGATGCTATAGATGTCCTTCATAAAATAGGCGGATTTGAGATAGGGGGACTTGTTGGAGTGATTTTGGCAGCGGCTTCGAAAAGGGTCCCAGTAGTAATAGATGGGTTTATTTCGGGAGCGGCTGGACTGATAGCTTACCAATTAGAACCAAAAGTAAAAGATTATATGATTGCCGCCCATTGCTCTGTCGAGCAGGGGCATAAAATCATTCTTGATTATATAGGCCTTAAGCCATTGCTGGATTTGGACCTTCGTCTCGGGGAAGGGACGGGTGCGGCGCTGGCAATGAATATTGTTGAGGCCGGTGTTAAGATTTTGACCGAGATGGCTACATTTCAAAGTGCATCGGTTTGCGAAAGGATTGATAAGTGAAGCGGTTCCTAATTGCTTTGCAGTTTTTAACTGTTTTGCCGGTAAAGATTAAGTCGGAGATAGCGGAAGAAGATTTCGGCAAGTCGCTGTTGTATTTTCCGGTAGTCGGGATGTTGATAGGCTTTGTGCCGGCGGGGATGGTATTGCTTTTAGGTTTTTTGCCAAGTCCTGTTGTGGGTGTGCTTATCCTGATAATATCCATTGTACTGACAGGCGGTATTCATCTGGATGGATTTGCTGATACCTGTGACGGTTTTTATGGTCCCAGACCCAAAGAAAAGATACTGGAGATAATGCGGGACAGTCGAGTCGGAGTAATGGGGGCGGTTGGAATATTCTGCCTTTTAGGCCTGAAGCTTACTTTAATAATAAGTCTTCCGCCAGACGTTCTTTGGAAACTGTTAATGATGATGACGGTTTTTGCAAGATGGTCCCAGGTTTTTGTATGCTGCACCTCAGACTATGCCCGTGAAGAAGGAAAAGGCAAATATTTTGTATCGCATGCCGGCAAAGCTTCGCTTCTTGTGGGGAGTATTTTTACCGTGGTTTTATTTTTATTATTGATGAGATTTAAGGGGATTGTTCTGCTTGTTCTTTCTTTTGCCGTGGTGTTGCTGTTTATAAGTTACGCAAAAAAGAAAATCGGCGGAATGACGGGTGATACGATTGGAGCAGTGAGTGAGGTCGCAGAAGTTTTGATACTTTTGTTTTATTTTTTTTAGTGAACGTAAATATGTAATGAAAGGAACGAAAAAATGAAAAAAGAAATGCGGAAAAAAACAGAGTCCAAGAAGAAAAAGCCTTTTGCTATTTCCTATCGTTTGAAGTGTCCTAAAGCAGCAAACGGCCTGTCTCATTTTGCGATGTATGGTGATGTGGATAAAAGCAAATCCCTCATATAAGTTCGAGACAATAAAGTAATCAGCAATCTTAAGTGGCAGGAGGAGGAGACGAATAGCAGCTTCCTCCTGCCACGAATCACGGAAGGAATTTTATGCCCGATACGGCTCTAAATAAAAATGGTTTGGTATTTAACGACATCGACAATAATTGTGGGATGGTTCTTGACCCGGATAATGTCTTCTGGGGTATCATACCCAAAAATGAAAATGCCAACCCATTGTTGCCCCGCGAAATAATATCTCGATACGAGAAAGTAAAGGATGGATTAGATAAAGAGCTTCAAGAATTCAGATTCAGTTACAATTTAACCGCTGTTTATATCAATCCCACGGACAGATGCAATGCGGATTGTCCTTACTGTTACATTCCATCCAGGATGAGAAAAAGCGGACGCTCAATGACCGAAGAGGAGCTTGAATACATATTTAAAAAAATCATCCGCCATTTCAGAGGTTCAGAAAAAAAACCGGTAATTATATTCCATGCCAGTGAGCCTTTAATGGTAAAAGATATTATTTTTAAGGCGATAGTTAAATACAAGGATCGGTTCCACTTTGGATTGCAGACAAATGGCATTCTCCTTAAAGAGAGCGATGTGGATTTTCTGAAGAAACATAACGTTGGAGTCGGCATATCACTGGATTCCTTTGTCCCTGAAGTAAATAACCGGTTAAGGCGCACCACGAAGGGCCAGGGGAATTTTAGTAAAGCCGTAGAGGCAATCGAATACTTTCAAGGTTATGACAGATTAAATGTAATTACAACTGTTACGAAACTAAACGTAACTGACTTGCCGGCATTAGTGGAATTTCTTCATGCGAAAAAGGTGAGCAGTGTTCTACTCAATCCAATCCGAATGACTCAAAAGGGCGCCAGGGTTCTTCGTCCGGATGAAGATGTATTGACCGTGTATTTTAAAAAAGCTGTGGATAAAGCGATCGAGCTATCAAGAAGCTCTAAACACGGAATCATAATCAGCAATTTCGCCAATATCATTCTGGGTATAATTGCGCCGTCTGCAAGGCGTCTTATGTGTGATATCTCGCCGTGTGGAGGGGGACGGTGTTTTCTAACCATTACACCTTCCGGTAATATGATTCCCTGTGGTGAGTTCATAGGACTAAAAGGATTTTCAGGGGGAAATATTTTTAATACTACCATATCCAGAGCAATGAAATCATCGGCGTTCAAAAAGGTCAGATCCAGGGTGGTGGAAAAGATTGCCGAATGCAATGTATGCGAATTTAGAAATATATGCGGCGCACCTTGTCCGGCAGAACTCTATTCGCTGGGCGATATGTGTAAGAAAGCGGTATTTTGTGAATTTTATAAGGAGATGATCCGCTACGGTTTTAAGCTGATATCCGAGAAGAAAGAGAAATATCTTTTCCGAAAGGAAGCATTTGGAAATATTAAATACGAATATAGGTTCGAGATATGAAGTTAGGGTGGTTCGAGCCGACAAGTAACACGCCGTTTGACCTGGAATAAAAGACACAAAATCAAACACGAAATATACAATTCAATATGGATACATACGCTTGCCCCTGTTGGACGGGGTTTTCGACTAACAGGCGTATCGCAGTTCAGCTCATGTCGTAATCCATAATCATTTATCATTGTAAAAGGGGCCTATACCGAATTGGTATAGGCCCCGGATTGATGTAAATCTATTACATTACCCACGCCCCCATATTTTGCTTCGCAATCTGCAGTCCACATTCCGCAGGATGCCTGTTGGCAAATACCTGTCGGCAGATGCCTTTCGGCAGAAGCAATGAAGGCCATTTAAATCCCGGCTTACGGTGCCGGTCGATACAGGCGAATATCATCAAAGTATGCTGTACCTGAACCGCCGGGCTGCGGATTCTTCTTGTCGCCGAAACCAACGGCGATCGTATTGACATTGGCTAAGTTCACGCCCTGGTCTGCAAATGCCTGCAGGTCGATATTCCATTCTGTCCAGGTGTCTATCAATGCCGCATTGGGATTATCGTGAAAGACCACAGCGCTGCCATTGAGAGCAACATACATCGGCTCGGCGTCGTTACTGGCCATAGCTGCACCGATGGCCTCGTGAGTCCAAATCACCGGAGTAACCGTGCCGGTGGTCTGGACGTTGGAGAATTCGGCTGTGCCTGTC
>JBDRTM010000289.1:0-4685 GCA_043824065.1 Planctomycetota bacterium
CAAACCCAATTTCCGTCAAGAAATGCCAAAAATGCCCTATCTACCAGCCCTTTTGTACTTGAGGTTCTATGACATAAACTTGCGGCCTTTTGTCTCTATTAAAATAAATGAAGCCATCTTTCGTAAAGACCAATCAAAACGCTTCTAAATAGCTTGAAATAGTGCGCACTTTCAATTATTGTTTTGAAAAAGTAAAACCGCCGGTAAAACCGGAGGCTAAATATAGGATTGGCGAGCAAATGAACATAGTCTTGGCTATTGTATTGTTGGTTGTGGGGCTGGTGATACTGTGGAAGTGTGCTGAGCTGTTAGTGGCAGGAGCGGTTGGGTTAGCACAACGGCTCGGCGTCAGCTCACTTGTCGTCGGCCTGACGGTGGTGGCTATGGGTACCTCGGCACCGGAATTGGCAGCGAGTATAGCCGGTGTTTTGCGAAAGTCAGGCGAAGGAGGAAATATAGCTATCGGTAATGTTTTCGGCTCAAACGTTGCGAATTTAGCCCTTGTGGGCGGTCTGGTCGCCCTTATTCGGCCGCTCATGGTCAAGAAGCAAACGCTATGCCGTGAGATACCTGTGATGATTCTTATGGCGCTGCTATTGTGGCCTTTTCTGAATAATTCATATCTGTCCCGACCGGAAGGCATTGCGTTGTTAGTTGTGTTTGCAGTGTTGATACTGCTGACGATACATTTGGCAAGGAAAGAAGCCGGACAAAATAAAATTACAGAGGCAAAAAGATTAGCTGTGGAGAGCGGAACTGACACAGAAGTAATTACCACCGCAAGCGGGGACAGGATTAAGAGTGGAGAGGGTATAAAGAACGTGTTGTTTATTGTCATTGGTTTAGCGGGCTTGGCTCTGGGAGCAGATATGGCCGTGCGTGGGGCTGTAGTTATTGGCGACCGAGTCGGTTTGAGCAAAGCTGTTATTGGGCTGACCATCATCGCATTCGGGACATCTCTTCCGGAGCTTGTAACCTGCGTGGTGGCGACTATCAAGGGCCATCATGATATTTCCGTTGGCAATCTGATCGGCTCCAATATCTTCAATACCCTGCTCGTTGTCGGTGGAGCAGGTGTCGTTCGGCCATTTAAAATAGGGCCACGGTTTGCCGGAGGGACTGATTACTGGATTATGATTATCGTCAGTGCGGCCTTTGCCTTGGCGGTCCTTGTTGGCAGACGCACTATCGGGCGAGTAGGCGGCACCTTGCTGCTCTGCGGATACATTGGATACTTAGTGTATTTATTCGGGTATAGCGGGTAAGTGAAGACAGAAGACAGAAGTCAGAGAACAAAAGTCAGAAGTCAGAAGACGGAGAGCATGAAGGGAAGAAATTATGTTTGAACGTTTTACAGATAGAGCACGTAAGGTTATGGCGATCGCCAACCAGGAGGTCCAGCGATTTAACCATGAATACATAGGGACCGAACATATCTTATTAGGGCTGATTAAGGAAGGCAGCGGAACAGGTGCTACGGTTCTGAAGAATCTGGGTGTGGATATAGAGAAGATGCTGCTCGAAATGGAGCAACTTTTCAAACTCAAGGGCAGGCCGGATAAGGTTACCATAGACAAGCTGCCACCGACACCGCTTGCAAAAAAGGTTATTGAATATGCTATCGAAGAGGCCCGAAGCCTTAATCATAAATACATCGGTACAGAACACATTCGGCTGGGTCTGCTGCGGGAGAGCGAAGGGATAGCGGCACAGGTTTTGGTGAATCTGGGGTTGAGTATTGAAAGAGTCCGCATGGAGATACTAAAGTTGCTTAACCAGCAAGAGTAACGTATGTGTTAAGCAGTGGCTGGATTTGCGTCATAATAGGCACGTTAGTTTCTTTAAGACAAACTGTGAAAACTCATACTCATAAATACATCAATGACTACCTTGCAGGACTAAATATGGAATAAGAAGCCCACATGGAACGTTGCAAGGAATATTGTCAATTGTTTTTAGATTTATCTTCTTGCAGGTACGCCACAACAACCAAAATATCAATTTTCGTCAAAACAAAAAAATCTATCAAACCCAGTCCGGTTCGGCAAACAAATTCGTCGCTGGTTGCTCGCGCCTCTGGCCGACGAGGAGTGATCAGAATAGACTCTTAGTCGAAATATACTCAATTTTCGTGTTGCAGATTACTTGCAAAATGGACGATAAGATTCTCGAATTTACCGTCAACAAAGCGGTTGATGATTATATCAATGACCGTGCCTTTCGCTCGGCTGTGGAACGCGAATTACAGATTATTGGCGAGGCATTAATTGGCTTAGAGAAAGTTGAGCCGGCTGTTGCCGCCCAGATTCCTGAATATCAAAACCCAATGACAATCTGGAATGTAGTCGAAACAAAGCTCGAAAGCCTTGCCCAGAAGATCAAGTCGCTGCTCAAGGGATATGAATAATACACAAGGTCAAGCCCCGGCTGATATTACCGGGGCAGGCAAGGAATTCGCCGTGAGCGAACCTTTGGTGTCGAATCCCGATTAAAACCATCGGGACAGGTATTGAATTGAGAATCTTCCCCTCCCTTTAAGCACTCACCACAAACCAGCTCTCATATGTCAAACTGTGTCAATCAGTGTCGCTTAGTCCCATCTGAATTCTGTTGGAGTTTCTTCAAGCAAATCCTGAATTCGCTGCTTTACGTTCTCATTCTTGAATTTTTCATCCCTCCAGATGTTAATCTCACCTCTGCTTTCTCTGAGCCGTTTTTGCAGCTCCTCAAGCCACCTAAGCAGCCGTTCGTATGCTATTTGCTTTCTTCTGACAATCAGGTCAAACCTGCCGGCAACCACCTCTTCCAGCTCAGCGACTAATTTTTTCTTTTCTCTATCACTCTGCGTAGCTTTGATATTCTTGAGCAGCTCATCTCGTCTTTTTTTCAGCTTCAAATCTTCTATA
Source organism: Planctomycetota bacterium (assembly GCA_043824065.1). Classification (GTDB taxonomy): domain Bacteria; phylum Planctomycetota; class Phycisphaerae; order Sedimentisphaerales; family Anaerobacaceae; genus NIOZ-UU13. The sequence continues at coordinate 2,907 of JBDRTM010000289.1, forward strand.
AGGACCTCAGCCAATTCAGGATTTCTTCTTCCCTCTTCAATAATTCGTCCATATTTTTTCAAGGCGAGCTCGTATTTCTCTGCATAAAGGTCCGGGTTTTTGTCTTTTAATTTAGCCAGCTCCTGGGCTTCCTTGGGGACAAGCTTTTCAAGCGATTCAAGAAATTCTTCACGTCTCCTCTTCCTCCACTGGTCTATCCGTTCTCTGATTATCTTGCCGAACTCCTCACGGCCGTGTCTTCTAAGTTCGACGCTGAACTGGTTTGGGTCTTTTTCGCGCAGCCTGGCTAACTCCTTTGCTTTTTCGGGGTTGCTTTCCTGGAGGCTCTTCATAACACGGTCAATTTCCTCATCTGTTGGTTCGAATCTTCTTGAACCCCGTCCCGGCCCCGGCCCTCGTCCGGGCCCCGGTCTTGGTCCCCTTCCTGGTCCTCTTGGTTCATCCTCAGTCCAGATGTTTTTTTCATCCTTCTCGTCAGCAGAGCAAGGCAAAACGGTTACTGTTGCCATCACTGCTATGACCAGAACTAAAATGACTCTGCGGCTTAACTCCATTTTTTACCCCTTCCAGAAATCACTATTATTAATTTCTATAAGCTCCATCTCTAATTCAGTTATTGTACTGTCGCCATTGCCCTCGTCTTCTCCCGACTGCAAAGTCAGCATCTCATCTTCAATTTGCTCAATTTCGGTAGTGAAAATCGCCAGGTCCACGTCGGCGGTGGCAATATCATCGCTCTCCCAAATTGCTGTGGGTATTATGGTGGCATATTGCACTCCATTGGGTTCAACGCCTCCTTTATTGAATAATCTTAGGCCTATCGCCGTGATGAAAATAACTGCTGCCGCGGCACAAGCCACCTTGTAAGCTATGTGCTTAAACACATATGCTCTTTTTGCCGGCAGACGCATGGCGATTTCAGCCTTTATATTGGCTATGAGCATAGCATCAGGCTCAGGCGCAGGGTGTTCACGGAGGATTTCTTCGGCCTTTTGAACGTCCTCAGCGCAGCTTTCCGCCTGTTCGGCATCCAGGAATTTCTCGAACAGCTCTTTCAAATTTTCCTGATTTTCATCATTCATAATATTCTCACTTCATTAACTCCCGCAGTTTCTTTAGTCCCCGATGCAGCTTTGCCAACGTTGTGCCTATCGGCTCGGACCGCATCAGGGCTATTTCTTTGAAGCTCAGTTCCGAATAAAAACGCAGCATTATCAATTCTCTCGTATTCGTGTCCAGCCTTGTGAGCTGTATCTGTAACTTATCAATTTGCTCGTTGTCGGATTGTTTTGGCTCTGTAAACTGTGATTCAAGCTGCTCTTTTTGAACATCGAGCAATTTTTTCCGTCGCTGTTTGCTCCTTAAATAATCATGAAAAATATTAGACGCTATTTTGAACAGCCAACCATCAAAGGATCCGCCCTTGTAAGAGGCGATTTTCTCAACCAACTTGACAAATAGCTCGCTTAACAGCTCGTCACTAAGGTCGTTATTTCCCGTCAAACGGTAAAAATAACCGTAACATCGGCTTGCATACATATCGACTAACTGTGAAAAACACTTAGAATCACCGTTCTTGCAGCCGATTATTATCTGGGCTAAGTCATCGCTTTTTGCCATATTTAAGCGTTTTTACATAAATAAAGACGGCTTGGGGAGACGATTTATTGCAAAAATCCACAAAAATCAACGTCCGGATAAAATTTGGTGGTCCTATATGGTGTCTTCTAATCCATTTTGAAGAAGAAACGAACACATTGGCACCGTTGATAACCGGAC
>JBDRTM010000290.1:0-2277 GCA_043824065.1 Planctomycetota bacterium
TGTACGCTATCCGCTATTTCGCTGCTTTAGCTCACTTTAGGCACTTTCCACTCACTACTCACCTTGCGGGACGCCAAATTTCAGCTTCTCACCGGCCTTGATTAGCCCCGATTCATCGGGGTCAAATTCTCTATTACCGAAATTGCGGAGGACAAATTTCGAAAGAGACAATTGGCCATATAAGACCGACAACTCAACCTGAATATCTTTCTCATGCTTTTTAAGAGAACAGGTTCCCCAGGCATAACCATTTGACCAGAAGAAGCTGCCGGTGGCACGGCCATCTTGGCCGTGTTTTTCACGGGCTGGAAGCCCGTGCCACGCAAAAGTCATCGATTTCTCTACGCCGGAATAACCAAAACCGGTCATTGCAAGAACGGCCGCCCAGCTTGCCATAGCTCGTGCGTAATGGTGGCCGCACTCAGCCTCGTCGAAGGGACTGCGCTTGCGTCCATCGTATCTATCGCGGATGTTCTTGATACATTTAAGCCCATTGTCCACCTGGCCTTCGTACAGCATACCCACAGCCGCGGTGTACTCGAAGCCCGTCATCACCTCGGTGAAGTATGGAAAAGGATTCTTCGGACGGTCCTTCGGATAGCTGGCCATCAGCAGCGCCGACTCATCACCCAAAGCAAAGCTCCTCATACAGTTGAAATGTCCGTACAGGCCATTCCTAAGATTGTACTTCATAATGGCCAGCAGCGTTTTGCGGACATTGGCCGGCTTGAGCAGGTACCCAAGGTCGCACACATGAGCCATATACTGGCCGACAAGCTGGTCAACAAGGCAGCCCGAGCCCAACTGGTAATCAGGCCTGGTAGGGTCTTTTGCTCCCATCCCGATGAGCAGACTGGGGGCTATCTGCGACTTATCCTTTGGCGGGCGAATCTGGTGCTCGTAGTACCGGCCATTGAAAAGATTGTTATCTATCCATTCTCTGCCTTGCTCGAAGAGGTCCCGGCAGGTAGCGGCGAAATCATCCTCACCAAGATAACGGGCCATCTCCTCCGCCGCCCGCAGTGCTCCCAAATACCACACGCCCATCTGCGGATTGGGGCCATAGTACTCCACATCCATCGTGTTGTGCTGACAGCCTTCCATCACACCGTCGCGGTCGGCGTCCCAGCCGCCTTTAATCCAGCAGAACTCCAGCGCCCTTTTCACGTGCGGCCAAAGGTCCTTTAGCATTTCGTCGTCACCGGAGAGCTGCCAGTCGCGGTACATCTTCATAATGCACCCCATCTGACCGTCGGCTGCGGCCTTGCCAAAAGCCTGCGCACGCTCAAGCGGCAAGTTGACACGGAAGCTCATTAGCCCTTTATCGTCCGTAGCGTGGGCGAACTCGACCTCGCGCATTGACTTAGCCAGCTCCCCGAATAGAAAAGCCGCAGCCTGCTCGTAGTTCCAGACGTGGGTGCATGAGCCGTGACAACAACCTCTCTTATTGCTGGAACCTTCCCAGCCATAGAATCGGCCGTCCTCTGTGCGAAAGCAGGTTTGGGTGCGCAGCGTGCTGATATTAAACAGAGCCGCCTCTTTAACTACCTCAGGCAAATCGCTCCGGCAGAAAGTCCGCACAAAGCTAACGGTCGCTTCCTCCAGTTTTGCAAGCTGCGGAGCAACCTTCTCAGCCACGTCCCAGGCATCACTGTATTGTGTGGCATAGTAGTTACCGATACGGTCCTGCTCGTTTCCTTTCGGCGTCCAGGTCTGGCGGTTCGGAAAGTGCCAGGTGAGTAAAAATGTTACCTCTTCTGTCCCATGCGGGGGCAGCTCCACTTCGACGGCAAGCGAGGCCATTGGTGTATCTTCGGCTGTGGCTTTGCGCTCGTTGAGCTTTCCATCGTCACTGAAGTCATCCCAGAAATCGAGTGCCGAACTGCCCCAGCCTTGTCTAATCCAGGCCGTGCGGTAGCTAACGCCGGTCTCGGAAGGGGTCGTCAGCGCTATTGTACCCCATTGTTCCGCTCTCGGGGCCACACCCTTGGAATCCATAAAGATACCCCGCACATTTTGGCTTTTGCGGAAGCGGTTTCGGTTGGCCCTGCCGCCGACGGCTACCAGGTCACCTTTCCAATCTTTCGTCTTGCCCGAACCGTCAATGCCGATGAAGTTGGGAATACTGCCGCAAACAGAGGCGGTTACCGACTTGTCGGTCTTATTGTGAAGCACGTACCGCAGGACAGCTATGGGTATGCCGCTGGCTTCGGCGTCGCCGGGTATCAGCGGATTGAACGCCTCGATGCGCACGTCCACCGGCATGTCCGAATCAGA
>JBDRTM010000291.1:0-3096 GCA_043824065.1 Planctomycetota bacterium
GGGGTTGGCTTAAGGGTTAGCCAGAACGGCAACGTCGGCATTGGGACGGCGGTGCCAGGTAAAAAACTCCACGTCGAAGAAGATAATGCTGCCACCGCAGTCGCAGTTCCTATCCAACGACTTTCCGTAACTTCCACAGGAACTCCTGCCGCTGGACTTGGGCCAAGTCTTGAGTTTGAAGTAGAAACGGCTGCCGGTGCACCTGGAAATCAAGAGGTGGTAGCTGCAATTGATGGGATTGTTATTGATGTGACAGGGGCGAGTGAAGATGGGGCGATTGTTTTCAAGACAATGAAGGCGGGGGCAGCGGCTACGGAGGATGCAAGAATAGAAGGTGGCAGATTAAGGATGGCTGAAACTACTGATCCTTCTGCTATTGCAGATCATGCTTTTCTTTATGCTAAGGATGTAGTTGGTGTAGGCGAATTGTTTGCTGCCGATGCCGCCGCTACCGCTACACAATTAACTTCACATAATTTTAGTGGGTTTGAACCTGATCCTACTGAGAGATTTCCCTGGTCTTTTTATGCCGAGAACAAAGCCCTTGGAATAAAAATTAATGTAGATATGGCAGGGGCAATAAGGGCGATTGAAGCACTTAGTGGGAAGACTTTTATCTATTACGAGGATACTCCAAAGTCTGTTGATTTAGAAGTTGCATATAGGGCTCAGTGGATAAGCGAGTATATTGAGAATAACACTGTCGAGGCAGATGTCATTAAGGAAGATGCCTTTGAAATGGTTGAGGTAGATGAGAGGGTTCTTTATGAAGAGATTGACCCTAAAGACGGCAAGGTTAAGAAGGTAGGTAAAAAAATAAGCGAGAAGATAACTGGCTATAGCCTTGTCGATGGTGAGGTAAAACCAAATATAGAGATTATTTGGGAAACTAAGAAAGTCCTGAAATCTCAACTCAAGGCAGATGTTCGCTTTGATACAACAGACGGGAAGTTTTACAAGAAAATCATACCAACTCAGCTAATGGCTGAGGAAGCGGCAGTTACAGGATTTAAATTTACTCTGCCTGCATGGATAATGAGTAGGCTGGTAAAATAATCACAGCATACTTAATTTTAAAAGGGCGGCGGTTTGACCGTTCGCCCTTTTTTTAGAGGTATAGAGGGTAAAATGAAAAAGTTATTGTTAGCGGTGGTTGCGTTTTTCTTTATGTGTGGGATGGCTTGTGCGGCATCTAACGTAACTTTTGAATGGGATGCCAACAGCGAGTCAGACCTGGCAGGCTACAGGCTGTATCAGTCTCAAACACCAGGGGTTTACACCTTTGGCGACGGTAATCAGGTAGCCACTATCCTTGTAGGCACAGAAACAGTGCAGATTACAGGTGTGCTGGATGGGACTTACTTTTGGGTGCTTACGGCCTATGATACCAAGGGGAACGAATCAGGCCCGTCAAATGAGGTCACGGCTAATCTCGATATGCTTGCGCCAAACGCACCGGCTACTGTAACGATAACGATAATTATAAAGGTGCAATAGGAGATATAAGATGAACGTAATATTAGAAACTGCTCCTACTATTGAGCCGATCCTCTCTGATACAAGGGAACCAAAGCGAAGGCGACAAAGCGGGATATATCAAATCCGATGTAAGCCGACCGGGAAGGTTTATGTCGGAAGTGCGGTTAATTTATCTGCTCGGAAAAGTCAACATTTCTCAGACTTATCACTTCGGAAGCATAGAAATTCACGCCTGCAAAACGCATGGAATAAATATGGGAAAGAGGCTTTTAATTTCTCTGTCCTTGAATTGTGCAATAAAGAAAATCTTGTCAACCGAGAGCAATATCATCTTGATAGGATATGGGAACTGAATAGAGAGCGCCGATTTAATATTGTGCCAACGGCTGGGTCAAACTTAGGAATGTTTCATTCATCAGAGACAAAGGCAAAAATATCGAAGGCGAAAAGTGGCGTGAGTCTGAACTGTACCCAAGAACAGATCGAAAAATATAGACAAAATATGATTGGCAATACGCTTGCATTAGGGCATCGGCATACTGAAGAATGCAAGGCGATAATCGGCGAGGCAAGCAAGAACCAAATCTTTACAAAAGAAAGAAAAATAAAAATCAGCCAAGCATTGAAAGGAAATAAAAATTGTTTAGGGCATAAATGTTCAGAAGAAACGAAAGGGAAAATATCAATAGCAAACAAGGGGAATAAGTCACGTTCGGGGCAACCGCATACCGCAGAAACTAAAGCAAAATTATCGGAAGCACATATGGGAAAAACCCATACCGAAGAACATACAAATAAAATGGCTTATGCACGGGCAGCTTTATCCGATAGGCAGTGTGAAATCATAAGAAATATTTATCAATCCGGTGCTACTACGCATGCCCTATTAGCGAAACAATTTGATTGCTCACATTCAACAATTAGCAATGTCGTCAACCATATTGGGAGGGCATACCAATGAAAGTAACTCTCATAACGCCGCCAACCCTGGAACCTGTGACATTAGCAGAAATTAAGTTGCACGCTAAAATTGACAGCGGTTCTTTTGCCGATAACATCGATGAAACGCAATCGAATCTTTCAGACGAGTACGCGACCACCACGGCCTATGATCATCTCGGGGCCGGTGTTGACGTTTTGGGGTATACTCCCGTTGTGACCCTGGCTGCAGGATATAACGCGGCAGGCGCGACCTTAGATGTAAAAATCCAGGAAGCCGATACGAACACCGAAACGATAACGCTTGATATAGCCCCGGCGTCTGACTGGGAAGCCGATGATATCATAACAGGTCAAACCAGCGGGAAAACCTGCGTAGTTGTGGCAAAGCTCACAGCCTTGACCTATACCGTAAAAGACCGATCAGGGACTTATACCCTCGGGGAGATTATCGGAGTGACAGGAACGGGGGCAAAGCTGGCAGACCAAGGAGCCGCACATCCAACGTTTGCCGGGGCAGTTTATACCGACTGGACCGGCGGCGGGTTTACACAAGTCACAGACGCGATAGATCCATCAACACAGGAAATCGCATACACCGGCACGAAGCAATATATCCGGACGGTTGCAAAAGTGCTGGTCGATGTCTGCACATTCGGAACGCAGGTAATCCGACTG